>CABSXY010000198.1 GCA_902481695.1 uncultured Haemophilus sp.
TGATGGAAACGTACCTCGTGTTTTGTAGGATGCACGTTGACATCGACATCATGTGGATTGAGGTCGATAAATAGTACAAATGCAGGGTATTGCTCAGTATGCAAATACTCCGCATAAGCTTGACGAATGGCGTGGGTGATCACTTTATCGCGAACCATTCGTCCATTGATATAGCAATAACTTAAATCATTTTGCGAGCGTGTAAACTCAGGTGTCGCCACCCAACCAGAAAGATGCAAATCATCGTGTTTCCAATCAATACGTAAGGCATGTTGAACAAAATCATCGCCACAAATGGCGGCAACGCGTTTTAGTTGTTGTTCTTCATTTGTTGCAGGACGATATTGTCGAATAATTTTGCCGTTATGTGTGAGCGTAAAAGCGATATTAAATTTCGCTAAAGCAATTCGGCGAATAACTTCATCAATATGAGCAAATTCTGTTTTATCGGTTCGTAAGAATTTACGACGAGCAGGCGTGTTAAAAAAGAGATTCGCCACTTCAACCGTCGTGCCGACTGGATGAGACGCAGGTTTGATTGTGGTTTCCATCTCTCGTCCTTGTGCATAGACTTGCCACGCTTCATTTTGCTCTGCAGTGCGAGAGGTAAGCGTGAGACGAGAAACCGAGCTGATACTGGCAAGGGCTTCACCGCGGAAACCTAAACTTAAAATGGCTTCGAGATCATCAAGATCGGCAATTTTACTGGTTGCGTGTCGAGCCAGCGCAAGGCTTAATTCTTCTTTAGGAATACCACTGCCATTATCTCGAATACGAATCAGACTGGCGCCGCCATTTTCAATATCAATATGAATTTTATTGGCACCGGCATCAAGGCTGTTTTCCACCAATTCTTTCACCACAGAGGCAGGGCGTTCGACCACTTCACCTGCGGCAATCTGATTAGCCAGCTGTGGAGAAAGAATTTTGATTGCCATAGGATTCCTTATTTTTCTTTAAGTTTGATTTTTTGCCCAGTTACGACTTTGCCGTTTTTCAATGTTGGGTTCAGTTTTAAAAGACGATTAACCGGTACATTGTATTCACGAGAGATAGCATAGATAGTTTGATCGGCTTTCACAGTATGGTAAAGCGGGATTTCTTTCTTGCCATCATCTTTCTTCTCATTTCCTTTTGAAGAGGTGTCTTTTTTATCGTTACTTTTTTTCTCAGGCTCTTTTTTATTCTCAGCTTTTTCTTGTTTTTGCTCTTTTTTAGAAACGGCTTTTTCAGCTTCAACAATTTTGCTGTTTTTTCCTTTGTTATCGGCTTTGGCTTTATCATCCGATTTAGGTTTTTCTTCTACCTTTTTGCCTTTGCCGTTATCAGGAATTTTAATGGTTTCATCTAGCCAAAGTTCTTTACGTTTTAGTTTATTTAATTCAATGATTTCGCTGACTTTTACATCGTATTTGTTCGCCAGGCTACCAATGCTTTCACCTGGTTTCACTTTATGACGTACGCCGCTGTCTTTGACATCGGAAGTGCGGTCAGATTTTTCAGTGTTTTTCTCTTCTTTTTTGATCGGTTCTTCTGCTTTTTTGCTTTTGCCATTATCAGGAATCTTAATGGTTTCATTTAACCAAAGTTCTTTCCGTTTCAGTTTATTTAAGTCAATGATTTCGCTGACTTTGACATCATATTTATTTGCTAGGCTACCAATGCTTTCACCTGGTTTCACTTTATGGCGAATACCGCTGTCTTTCACATCGGAAGTCGGGTCAGATTTGTCATTGTTTTTATCGCTTGATTTTGTAGATTTGCTGTCTTGCTCATCACTAGGCGGGACGGCAATCGATTTTAAATTGCCATTGCGATAAGCAACCAAACCTTCATAAATCATATAAGCAATACGACGACGATAAGCAATGGTATTCAGTTTTTGTTCTTCTTCCATATTGGAAAGGAAACCTGTTTCCACCAGAACAGAAGGAATATCGGGTGAACGCAATACTCCAAGGCTTGCATGTTGTGGTGTGCTGCGGCTTAAGGAGGTGACTCGAGCAAAGCGACGTAAAATACTGTTGCCAAGTTCGTAGCCTGTACGTTGGCTGTGACCAAACTGCAGGTCGAGTACAGTTTGATCTAAATATTTGTCATTGTTATTGGAAAGTACTTTTCCTGCACCGCCTAAAAGCTCAGAACGTTTTTCATCGTCTTCTAACCATTGACCCATTTCATCGTTGGCACGGCGATTGGATAGCACCCAAACAGATGCACCACGTTGGTCTGCATTAAGAGAGGAGTCAGCATGGATAGACACAAGAAAATTTGCTTTGTATTTACGTGCAATTTCAGAGCGTTCTGGCACAGAAATATAGTAATCGCTACTGCGTGTTAAAACACCTTTGAAATTAGGATCTTTATCTAGTAAGGCTTTTAATTCTCGCGCAATAGAAAGGGTGACATTTTTTTCATAAATGCCGAGATTTTTTCCGATAGCACCAGGATCTTTACCGCCATGGCCGGGATCAATGGCAATTGTCCATTGTGGTGCGGCAAATACGGTAGTAGAAATTAGAGAAAATATTCCAAAAAGAAACGAAAATTTTGCTTTCATGTAAGTCAGTTTTATAGTTGTGTCAAAATATGCTCGCCCACCAGATTTTGAGCAATTAGCGTAATGTTGCGAGCATCGTCGTAATAATCAATATTCACCAATAAATCAGCCTCGGGAAGAATACCTTCACCTTTTTCTGCCCATTCGATTAAGCAGATGCAATTTTGGCTGAAATAATCACGAATGCCCATAAATTCCAATTCTTCAGGATCGGCAAGACGATATAAATCAAAGTGATAAATCATTTTTCCTGCAATGCTATATTCTTCCACTAACGTATAAGTAGGACTTTTGACATTGCCTTGGTAGCCTAAACCTTGCACCATTCCACGAGTCAGGGTGGTTTTCCCTGCACCAAGATCGCCATTAAAATAAAGCACAATGGCATTATCTTTCGGTTGTTTTACAAGCACTTCTGCGAGTTTTTTACCAAAACGGAGCATTGTGCCTTCATCAGGAATGTATTGGGTGAATTCGGTCATTATTAGAGTGATTTTTTAGGTTAAAGTTTCTAGGGGATTTTATCGTATTTTGAAGGGAATATGTAGGGAAAATACAATAAAAAAATCCGCTGCTTTTCAGCAACGGATTGAGAATTTGGAGCGGGAAACGAGGCTCGAACTCGCGACCCCGACCTTGGCAAGGTCGTGCTCTACCAACTGAGCTATTCCCGCAGGGCATTCATGTGAAAATTTGGAGCGGGAAACGAGGCTCGAACTCGCGACCCCGACCTTGGCAAGGTCGTGCTCTACCAACTGAGCTATTCCCG
>CABSXY010000199.1 GCA_902481695.1 uncultured Haemophilus sp.
TATTTGACTGAGCGAGGTCAAGAAAAAGTAGAGAATTGGTTAATCGAACAAGGTTTAATGCCTGAAGGTGATTCACTTTATTCGCCTGCACGCATTGTATTGTTACACCATGTTATGGCGGCATTGCGTGCAAACACCTTATTTGAGCGCGATGTAGACTATATCGTGAAAGATGGTGAGATCGTGATCGTCGATGAACATACTGGTCGTACTATGGCGGGTCGTCGTTGGTCTGATGGTTTACACCAAGCAATCGAAGCAAAAGAAGGCGTAGAAATTAAGAGTGAAAACCAAACTGTTGCGTCGATTTCTTACCAAAACTACTTCCGTCTTTATGACAAATTAGCGGGTATGACTGGTACAGCAGATACCGAAGCCTTTGAATTCCAACAAATTTATGGTTTGGAAACTGTCGTTATCCCAACCAATCGTCCAATGATTCGTGATGATCGTACGGACGTCATGTTTGAGAATGAAGAATACAAATTCAATGCAATTATTGAAGATATCAAAGACTGTGTCGCTCGCAATCAACCAGTTCTTGTTGGTACCGTATCAGTTGAAAAATCTGAAATGCTTTCTCAAGCGTTAGATAAAGCGGGTATCAAACACAACGTATTGAATGCAAAATTCCACGCACAAGAAGCGGAAATTGTTGCGGAAGCAGGGGCGCCAGGTGCAGTAACCATTGCAACTAACATGGCAGGTCGTGGTACCGATATTATCCTCGGTGGTAACTGGAAAGCAAAAGCTGCAAAATTAGAGAACCCAACTCCAGAGCAAATTGAGGCACTTAAAGCTGAGTGGGAGAAAAATCACGAGATCGTGATGCAAGCTGGTGGCTTACACATTATCGGGACAGAACGTCATGAATCACGCCGTATTGATAACCAGTTGCGTGGTCGTTCAGGTCGTCAAGGTGACCCAGGTTCTTCACGTTTCTACCTTTCTTTAGAAGATGGCTTAATGCGTATTTATCTAAATGAAGGTAAATTAAATATGATGCGTAAAGCCTTCACTCAACCAGGCGAAGCGATGGAGTCTAAGCTGCTTGCTAAAGTGATCGCATCGGCGCAAGCGAAAGTAGAAGCGTTCCACTTTGATGGTCGTAAAAACTTGCTTGAATATGATGATGTGGCTAACGACCAACGTCATGCGATTTACGAACAACGTAATTACTTGCTCGATAACGATAATATTTCAGAGACTATCAAAGCAATTCGCAGCGATGTATTTAATGATGTGATTGACCAATATATTCCACCACAATCGTTGGAAGAACAATGGGATATTAAAGGCTTAGAAGAGCGTTTAGCGCAAGAGTTTGGACTTGAGTTACCAATTGAACATTGGTTAGAAGAAAATAACAATCTTCACGAAGAAAACTTGCGTGAGCGCATTATTCAAGAAGCGGAAGATGAATACAAAGCGAAAGAAGCGCTTGCGGGTGAAGAAACCATGCGTCATTTCGAAAAAGGCGTGATGTTACAAACCCTTGATGAGCTTTGGAAAGAGCACTTAGCAGCAATGGATTATTTACGTCAAGGTATCCATTTACGTGGTTATGCGCAAAAAGATCCAAAACAAGAGTACAAAAAAGAATCTTTCCGTATGTTTACTGAAATGTTAGATTCTTTAAAACATCATGTGATTACGACACTGACTCGTGTGAAAGTACGTACACAGGAAGAGATGGAAGAAGCAGAACGTGCACGTCAAGCAATGGCTGAGCGTGAAGCTCAAACTCATCATCCTGTAGATGAAAACACAGAGCAAGCTCAAAGCGAGGACTATTCTGATCGCCATATTGGACGTAATGAACCTTGTCCTTGTGGGTCAGGTAAAAAATACAAGCATTGTCACGGCAGTAAAGCCCGATATGCTTAGTTAAGGTAAAGAGCGGTTAAATTTTTGCGTGTTTAAAACACCGCTAAAAATGACCGCTCTTTCTAATTTTGAGATAAGGAAGAACGATGAGTAAGCCTATCATTCAAGTTGCGGCAGGGATTATTCGTAATGAATTTGGGCAGCTATATTTGACCCAGCGCTTAGAAGGGCAAGATTTTGCGCAAGCATTAGAGTTTCCTGGCGGCAAAGTTGATGCAGGTGAAACCCCTGAAGAGGCCTTAAAAAGAGAATTGGAAGAAGAGATTGGCATTCATATTTTAAATGCTGAGCTGTACGAACGTTTTCAATTTGAATATCCAACCAAAATTTTAGATTTTAGTTTTTATCTGGTCACTGAATGGATTGGCGAGCCGTTTGGTCGAGAAGGTCAGGAAGGTTTTTGGCTTGAACAAAGTGAGCTTGATGCAGGGCAATTCCCCCCAGCTAATTTAAAGCTGATTCAGCGTTTAGTGGCTGAAAGTGTCAAATAACATTTAATCAAATTTATTTATTATGATTCCAAGTATTTTTCTGAGTTTATTTTTTATTGCGATGGTGATTTTTATCGTCAATTCGCACTATCGTTGGACATATTTTTTTGCGATTGCATTATTCGTCTTATTGTTTAGTTCAATGTTTGCGATAACCGGTCAATGGCAACGCGGATTGAATTTTGCGTCCGTACTTTTTGTGGTGTTGATGCTATTCCATCGAATGAAAATTCATTACTACAAACAACCTTTACTCATTTCAGATTTTTGGCTTGTGACAGACTGGCGAAATTGGGAAACCCTCTTACATTATAAAGGGGCGATTTTCGGCGTGTTGGGGCTATTAGGTCTGTTGGGGTATGCTATCTTTGGCTGGTCAGATGTTGAAACTGCCTCAACTGGATTTCGTGTATTTGCAGCAATACTCGCAGCAACAAGCTTTGGTTTAATGTGGCATTATTCTAAAGATCCGGATGCGACAAAAGTCTGGCTAGATTCATTGCCGGATGATGGTCGAGATGTTTTCTTAAACCTGCCTATGTCTTGTCGTGGCGTATTCTTTAAAGTGCCAGAATTTGAAGGTAATAGTCAAAAATTTAAAGAAAAAATGACCGCACTTTTAAGTGAAAAGGCTGAGAGTAAAACTGAAAGTGCAGAAAAGCCAGACATAGTGGTGTGTCTACAAGAATCAACCTTGAATCCTCATCAATTTGATTTTGATGCAGAAACCATCCCGCCATTTTCAATGTTTAATAAGCAAGAAGATACTGCGTTTGTAAGTCCATTGCGTGTACATACGGTGGGCGGTGCAACGTGGAAATCTGAATTTGCTTTTCTTGCAGGGGTGCCGTCAACCGATTTTGGTGCTTTGGCAAGTGGGGTGTTTTATTCGGTTGTGCCACACTTACAGACGGGTTTTATTAAAAACCTTCGTGAGCAAGGCTATTTTTG
>CABSXY010000200.1 GCA_902481695.1 uncultured Haemophilus sp.
AAGATGGCGAAAGCGCAACTGAAATTGAGTTAACATACAACTGGGGCGTAACTGAATATGATCTTGGTAATGCTTACGGGCATATTGCTATTGGTGTAGATGATATTTACGCAACTTGTGAAGCGGTACGTGCTCATGGCGGTAAAGTGACTCGCGAAGCCGGCCCGGTTAAAGGCGGCACAACTGTGATTGCATTCGTTGAAGATCCGGATGGTTATAAGATCGAATTTATCGAAAACAAAAGTGCAAAATCAGCTTTAGGGAATTAAGGAATATATTGTGTCAAATACACCTGAAATTCCTTATCATCACCAATTAAAAAATCGCTTCCGTGGCTATTTCCCTGTCATTATTGATGTGGAAACAGCTGGGTTTGATGCAAAAAAAGATGCACTTTTAGAGCTTGCCGCTATTACCTTAAAAATGGATGAAAATGGCAATTTACAACCTGACCAAAAATGCCATTTTCATATTGAACCATTTGAGGGGGCAAATATTAATCCCGAATCTCTCAAATTCAATGGGATTGATATTCACAATCCATTGCGTGGTGCGGTATCTGAATTAGATGCGATCACGGGATTGTTCCAAATGGTGCGTCGTGGACAAAAAGATGCTGAATGTCAGCGTTCTATTATCGTGGCACACAACGCGGCTTTTGACCAAAGTTTTGTCATGGCTGCGGCTGAACGTACGGGCGTAAAACGCAATCCATTCCACCCTTTTGGGATGTTTGATACCGCAACGCTTGCCGGTTTTATGTTTGGACAAACAGTGCTCGTCAAAGCATGCCAAGCAGCAAAAATCCCTTTTGATGGTAAACAAGCACACTCGGCGCTATATGATACTGAACGTACCGCAGAATTATTTTGCTATATGGTGAATCATTTAAAAGATCTCGGGGGATTCCCGCATATTGCTCAAACAGATGAAGCGGAAAAAACAGATGAAAATCAGACCGCACTTTAATTTTCAAATTTTTTTTAGAAAAAAGACTTGCAATCGTTTTCGGTTTACCGTATTTTAAAAAGTAATTCGATTTAGTTATCTAAATAAGAGAGTTTCAAATGAACTTTATCCTTCGTCACCATCATCGCCATTCAACTGAATAATCTTTCAGGCTGTTGGCGTGCTTGGAAGATTTCTTCCGAGCTGACAAGATAAAGATCAAAAAAATCTTACCCCTCGGAAGGCAACTTTCGAGGGGTTTTGTTTTATTATTAATTTACAGGAGTTTATTACTATGCGACATTTAACCTTAAATCAATTTTCTTTTATGCGACCTTTTTCTTTTAATTAATCAATAAGGAACAACAATATGTTATCGAATCCCGTTGTTATTTCAATTGTCGTGCTACTGGCGTTAAGCTTGCTGCGCGTAAATGTGGTTATCGCACTGGTGATTTCCGCTCTGACTGCTGGCTTATGTGGTGACTTAGGTTTAGGAAAAACCATTGAAGCCTTTACCGGTGGTTTAGGTGGTGGTGCTGAAGTAGCGATGAACTACGCCATGTTAGGTGCGTTTGCCATTGCGATTTCAAAATCTGGCATCACTGATTTGCTTGCCTACAAAATCATTACCCGAATGAATAAAACACCAACCGGCAAAAATTTAGCTTGGTTTAAATATACGCTACTTAGTATTTTACTTTTATTCGCTATTTCATCCCAAAACTTACTCCCAGTGCACATTGCGTTTATCCCGATTGTTGTGCCGCCGTTACTTTCTATTTTTAACCGTTTAAAAATCGACCGTCGTGCAGTGGCTTGTATTATTACCTTCGGTTTAACGGCAACCTATATGATCTTGCCTGTCGGTTTTGGGAAAATCTTTATCGAAAGCGTTTTAGTAAAAAATATCAATCTTGCTGGTGCACCACTCGGTTTACAAACCAGTGTAGGTGAAGTTTCTTTTGCTATGCTTATCCCTGTGATTGGTATGATTATTGGTTTACTCACTGCTGTATTTGTTACCTATCGCAAACCGCGCGAGTATGTTGTAACAACGACTGAACCAACTACAACTGAAATTGAACAACACATTGCGAACATTAAACCTATTCAAATTACTGCAAGTGCGGTTGCTATTGTCGCCACTTTTGCCACACAGCTTTTCACAAGCTCTACAATTATTGGTGGTTTAGTCGGTTTAGCAATTTTCGGTGTATTCGGTATCTTCAAACTCAAGGAAAGTAACGATATTTTCCAACAAGGCTTACGTTTAATGGCGATGATCGGCTTTGTTATGATTGCTGCTTCTGGTTTTGCTAATGTGATTAATACCACAAGCGGTGTGAAAGAGTTAGTTGATGCACTTTCAACTGGTGCGATTCAAAGTAAAGGCGTTGCGGCATTCTTAATGTTACTTGTTGGGTTATTGATTACCATGGGTATTGGTTCTTCTTTCTCTACTGTACCAATTATCACCTCAATTTATGTACCACTTTGTCTCTCTTTTGGTTTCTCACCACTTGCGACAGTAGCTATCGTAGGTGTAGCAGCAGCATTAGGGGATGCGGGTTCACCGGCTTCTGACTCAACACTTGGGCCGACATCCGGTTTGAATATAGATGGTAAACACGACCACATTTGGGATTCTGTTGTGCCAACCTTTATTCACTACAATATCCCACTGTTAGTATTCGGTTGGATTGCAGCCATGACCCTTTAATCGTTATAATCCCTGCATACATTATGCAGGGATTTTTTATGTCTATTCAATCATTACTCAATACACTCGAGCAAAAAGTACAGCAACTGACACAAGCCTATCAAGCTGACTCTGATAAAAAAATCAACGCTAAATTTAACCGCACTTTATTTACCGAAGATTTTGAAACCGTCGGTTTTTATCTCAAAGAAATCCAGAAAAGCTTAACGAAGTTATGTAGCCTTCCCCATCAAAATGAAGAACAAATTGTATTTATGGCAGAACATCTTTTAGGGCAATGTACCGCATTGACTGAGGCTATGAATCGCAAGCATAGAAAGCCCATTCAACAGAAGAAAACAGAACAACCAGTTACAAGCAGTAAATCACAACATAGCATTCATCGGCTTCCTCCTAGAGAGCGTTTAGAGAAATATTATGAAGCCTTACAGCAACTCACGGAAAAATATGAAGAAGCTAAAGCACAAGCGAATACAGCACAAACAGACATTCAGCGAGATATGCATAAGCAAACAGCCGCGATTTATTTAACACGTCGTCAAAAATGTTTAGAAGCCATTGAGACCTTAGAAGAATATCTTGCCTTCAAAGAAGCCCAAGAAAGTGCGGTCAAAAAATAAGATCTTT
>CABSXY010000201.1 GCA_902481695.1 uncultured Haemophilus sp.
ACTCAATGCTATGCAACTGATGGGATGGACAGCTGTCATGATTTATATGGGGGCTGAAGTCATTTCTATCTTAAATCAAACAGCTGATGCTTCCATCTTTCCATTCCTTACACTTGGCTTAGGCATACTCATTATACTTTGGCTACTACTCGGCTTCACTAAATTAGGTATCTTCAAAAGCCTCTCACTTGTCACCATGTTTTTACTGATGCTGTGGCTAAGTATTCAAGTAGCCAATAAACCATTCATTGCCATGGATGTGGCACAAAATATTAAATTTGGTACTGCTGTAGAAATTGCTGCCGTCATGCCACTTTCTTGGTTACCAGTAGTATCTGACCACACGAAGAACAGCGAAACACCATTTAAAACGACCGCACTTTCAACGCTGACTTATACCGCGACCAGCTGCTGGATGTATGCTCTTGGCTTAGGTGCAGCATTAGTGACCGGTAAATCTGAAATTTCACAAATTCTTTCTCTTGCTGGTGTCAGTGTTATTGGAGTATTAATTGTCATCGCCTCTACCATGATTAACACGGCTCTTCCCGCCTATTCCACCGGCATGAGTTTAAACAATATTTTCCCTCAATTAAAAGTCACGCCAATCTCCGTACTTACCGTGATTGTGGGCATCATATTAGCCTCAACTTTGCCTGTAACAGAATACGAACATTTCTTGTTCTTTATTGGCTCAGTATTCGCGCCAATGATCGCCGTACTTATCGCTGATTTCTTTGTGCTTAAACAGCATGATGTGAGAAAATCAGTTGATAGTGTTGGACTCGGCGTTTGGTTTGTCGGCTTCGTACTCTATCGTTTTCTTATGGCAAAAGGTTGGGAAACTGATTTAGGTCTGACTTTCCCTGTTATCATCATTACCTTTATCTTAGCAATCTTAGTACGCAAAATAGCTAAATAAAGATTGGATTTTAACTATAGAAAGGCGGGCATTGTTCCCGCCCTTTTATTCATATCAATGTAAAAAAGGCTTTTCCCCTCAAAAGAGAAAAGCCTATGTGCTTAGATTTCTAATAATAAACGAGTTGGATCTTCTAATAAGTCTTTAATCGCCACTAAGAAACCGACTGATTCACGACCATCAATTAAACGGTGGTCATAAGATAAGGCTAAATACATCATCGGGCGAATCACCACTTGACCATCTACCGCAACTGGGCGATCTTTGATGGCATGCATGCCTAAAATTGCACTTTGCGGTGGGTTAATAATTGGTGTAGACATTAAAGAACCAAATACGCCGCCATTAGTAATGGTGAAGTTACCCCCTGTTAAATCCTCAACCGTTAATTTACCGTCACGGCCTTTCTCTGCGAGTGACTTAATTTGTTTCTCAATATCCGCCATACTGAGTTTGTCGCAGTTGCGTAATACTGGTGTCACTAAACCACGTGGGGTTGAAACGGCAATACTAATATCAAAATAGTTGTGATACACAATGTCATCACCATCAATTGAAGCATTCACTTCGGGATAACGTTTTAATGCTTCAACCACTGCTTTAATGTAGAAAGACATAAAGCCTAAACGTACACCATGTTGTTTTTCAAATTTCTCGCCGTATGTTTTACGTAATTTCATAATCGGCTGCATATCCACTTCATTGAATGTAGTGAGCATTGCTGTGGTATTTTTTGCTTCTAATAAACGCTCAGCAATACGTTTACGTAAACGGGTCATTGGTACACGTTTTTCTGAACGAGAGCTATATGCCACAGTGCTAATCGTATTTTGCTCTGTCGCCACATCTTGTTTCGCTTTCTGTGCATCACGTTTTGCCACTTCACGTGCAATATCTTCACGGGTAATACGACCACCCACACCAGAACCTTGAATTTTCTCTGCATCTAAATCGTGTTCAGCTAATAAACGACGAATAGCAGGACCTTGATCAGCTGAATTATTGCGACTATTTTCAATCGATGCTCTTTGACGATCCGCAGGCGTTGGTTCATTGTCTTTCACGGTCTCAGATGAAATATCCCCAGCCTGTTGAGTAGAAAGTTTACCTAAAAGCTGTTTACTTACTACGGTTGCGCCTTCTTCTTGAAGAATTTCAGTCACTACGCCATCGCTTAAGGCTGGTACTTCAAGTACTACTTTATCTGTTTCGATTTCCACTAAAACTTCGTCACGTTTTACTGTCTCACCCACTTTTTTATGCCATGTTGCAACAGTTGCATCCGCAACGGATTCCGGTAAATCTGGAACAAGAATTTCGATTGTCATTTTATTTTCCTTTAAATTATTCTTTCTTTAAAAATTACTAAAATTTTGACCGCACTTTTACAGTGTCAGTGCATCTTCTACCAATTGTTTTTGCTGTTTGGTGTGTAAAGACATGTAGCCTACCGCTGGTGAAGCAGAGGCAGGACGACCTGCATATTTTAACTTCACATGCTCAGGAAGCGAGCTGTCAAAGTTATGCTTACTACAATACCAAGCCCCTTGGTTTAATGGCTCTTCTTGACACCATACATAATCCGTTACATGAGCATAAGGCTCTAACGCTTTCTTCACATCTTCATGTGGATACGGATAAAGCTGTTCAATACGAATAATCGCCACATCTGTTTGGTTATTCGCACGACGTTGTTCCAAGAGATCGTAATACACTTTACCTGAGCATAGGACTACGCGTTTAACTTGTTTTGGATCGATATTATCAATTTCACCAATTACCGTTTGGAATTTGCCATTTACTAATTCATCTAAACTTGACACGGCAAGTGGATGACGTAATAAAGATTTTGGTGAAATACCAATTAATGGACGACGCATTTTACGGATTGATTGACGACGTAACATGTGGTAAACCTGTGCTGGTGTAGATGGAATACACACTTGCATATTCTGTTCTGCACAAAGTTGTAAATAACGTTCTAAACGAGCGGATGAGTGCTCTGGGCCTTGGCCTTCATAACCATGTGGTAATAACATCACCAAGCCACACATTCTGCCCCATTTTTGTTCGCCAGAACTGATAAATTGGTCAATCACGATTTGTGCACCGTTTGCGAAGTCTCCAAACTGTGCTTCCCAAATGGTTAATGTTTTTGGATCTGTCGTCGCATAACCATATTCGAAAGCCAATACGGCTTCTTCGGATAATACTGAATCCCACACCTCAAAACGACCCTGGTTGGCGTGTAAATGTGTTAATGGTACATAACCTGTACCGTCATTTT
>CABSXY010000202.1 GCA_902481695.1 uncultured Haemophilus sp.
AGTGGGGTGTTTTATTCGGTTGTGCCACACTTACAGACGGGTTTTATTAAAAACCTTCGTGAGCAAGGCTATTTTTGTGTGGCGTTATCGCCTTTTACGAAAGGTAACTACAACGCAAAACCAGCTTATGACCACTTTGGTTTTGATTTGATGTTGCAACCACAAGATTTAGGCTATCCAGCATCAATCAGCAAAAATCTCTGGCACATCACCAGTGAAGAGATGATGTACTACACCAAGCTTATTTTACAGAAACAACATCCATCATTGGAAAATGTGAAACAGCCCATGTTTGTCTATGTGCTAACCATGAAAGAGCATGGCCCTTACAACACGAACATGCCAAATCATTTTAATTTGGCGAGTAAACGTTTAGGGGGAAAAGCGATTTCCTGCCTAAATGATTATATTGATCGCATTGCTAGCCTCAATGAGGCAATCGAAGGCTTGAATGATTATTTAAAATCACGTGAAACACCTTATGTATTCGGTTATTTTGGTGATCATCAGGTTGCTTTTGATAATCAGCTTCCACCGAAAAAAGGTAACTTTGCGAATCCAGATTATGTGACTCAATTTGTGGTTAGAACTAATCGTAGGACTGACTTTGTTCAACAGCAAGATTTCTTAGATTTAGCCTTTGTTGGTGGTGTATTACTTGATGTGGCAGGTTTATCACCGAAAGATGACTTTATGCGAGCGAATATCGCTATGCGTCAGCTAAGCCAAGGTAAGCTCGAGGATGCAGAGGATATGGATTTAGTGAATAGCTATCGAAATTATCTGTATCAAGATTTAAAAATTGCGCAATAATAAAAAATCTCGGTTAACGCCGAGATTTTTTTATAAACAAATTTTAACCGATAAGTCTGCCAATTTTACCCACACGTCTTGACCATATTCTTGTTTGGTGATGCGCTCAATATCTGCCAATTCTTGCAATATTTCAAAGAGCTTTTGATAGGTGAGTCGTTGTATCGCTGCAGTATAAAGATGACGACGATTCTGCCAAATTTTAAGGCGGTCAAAATCCGCTTTGAGTGTTTGTGTTGGCAAACTCATTTGAAGAGATGGATTACGCAGCTGTGGTTTTGTTAATTCTAACAAGGTGAGCAGTTCACGCTGTAAAGTACGCAATAAAATGACAGGTTGCACATCTTCAGCTTGTAAACCACGTAAAATTCGCTTTGAGCGGTTTGATTTGCCTGATAGCAATGCATCAATCCATTGGAAAGGGGTAAAAACAGAAGATTGCTCTACGACGGATTTTACGCGGTTATAAGTGAGTTTTTGATCAGGATAAAGCAAATCTAAAAGCTGTAATGCTTGTTTCAATGCCAGTAGATTATTTTCATAGCTGTAACAAAGCAGTTGAACGGCTTCCTCATCAGCTGATAATCCCATATTTTTTGTACGATGCTTCACCCAACGAGCGAGTTGTTCTGAGTTCGGTGTTTGGCAGTTCACGATAACAGCTTGTGGCTCAAGTTGATTCGCCTGAATAAACCACTCTTGTTTTTCGGCTGCTTTAGACAATTTAGGCAAGGTGAGGACAAGCAAGCTATCTTCATTTAATCCACTGATAAATTGCAGAAGGTTTTTCTGCAAAAGTGCGGTCAAATTTTCGGGTAAATTGAGAATGAAAATTTGCTTATTAAAGAAGAGTCCCATAGACTGGCTGGCCTCGATTAATGCAGACCAGTCAGTATTAGTATCTATGATGATTTGATTTTTTTCATCAAAACCTTGAAGAAGAGCAGCTTGATGAATCAGATCTTCACTTTCACTGAGCAACAGAGGATCTGTCCCAACCAAGAAATAGACTTTCGCTAAATGGCTGTTCAGGTTAGAGGCCAGTTGCTCAGGAAAAATGCGGTTCATTATTTTCCTTGAACTTGGTGTTGCAAGGCGGCCATTTTATTAATTAATTGGCGAGCCGCTTGTTCACGCATATCATTCCAAATCACATCACGTTCAGCTGATTTTGCTAATGCAGCACGTGAGTTATCAAAGAAAGTGCGGTTGATTTTTGCAGAGATTGGATAGGTTTCTCCGTTAGCCAAGCGTACACTTGCTTCAACATCAAGGGTTAATACTTTTTCTGCTTCTCGGCCTTGTTTAAAGACTGATGCGACTTTGTCGCTTGAAGTCTGTTTATTTAAACGTAACACTGGTACACCTTGTGTTGCAGGAACAAGGTTTACGTTGTTGGTAAGCAGTTGCTTACGCATTGCCATAGACATTTCACTGTATGGGTCGCTACTTTCAAGAGCCATTGTTTTTAATTCTGCAGGAACAGCCGCACCATTATCGAAGTGCCAACCACAAGCCGTTAAAAAGACAGTAGCCCCAACAAAGCAGATCGTTTTGATTGATTTCATCATAAAAATTACCTGTAAAATTCACCGCACTTTATTTTGTTTAAGAGCTGTTTATGCAACACTTAGAATAAAATGCGGTTATTTTATGGATTATTGCGGTTTAACCACCACATTTAACAATTTACCTGGTACATAAATCACTTTCACGATTTGTGTATTGTCAGTAAATTTCTTCACATTTTCATCTGCAAATGCAACCGTTTTCACGGTTTCTTCATCCGCATCAGCTGCAACGGTGACTTTACCACGAACTTTACCGTTGACTTGAACCACGATAAGTTTTTCATCTTCGACCATCGCTGCTTCATCAGCTTTCACCCATTCTGCATGGTCGATGTTGCTTTCATTGCCTAAAGCTTTCCATAATTCAAAGCAGATATGTGGTGTGATTGGGTAAAGCATACGTACGACTGCGCTTAATGCTTCTGCCATAACAGCGCGATCTTGTTCACTTTCTAATGGCGCGCGGGTTAATTTATTCATTAACTCCATTACTGCCGCAATAGCGGTATTGAAAGTCTGACGGCGACCAATATCATCGCTCACTTTGGCGATCGTTTTATGTACATCACGGCGAAGCGCTTTTTGGTCTGCAGAAAGTGCGGTCACATCTAAAGCGGTTTTTGCAGGATTTTGACTGTATTCATACACCAAATTCCATACACGACCTAAGAAACGTTTTGCCCCTTCTACGCCGGATTCTTGCCATTCAAGCGTCATTTCTGCAGGAGAAGCGAACATCATGAAGAGACGCACGGTATCTGCACCGTATTTTTCCACCATTTCTTGTGGGTCGATACCGTTGTTTTT
>CABSXY010000203.1 GCA_902481695.1 uncultured Haemophilus sp.
ATAAACTCCCGCAAAGTTCGTCCGCGAGAAATCCGTGCAATAAAAATCCCAAAGCCGGGCGCCCACGAAAACCACCATGCCCAGTAAAAAACCGTCCAATCCATAAACCAGTCTAGATGTTCTACATCATAGGCATAAGCCTTGAAACCGACTCTAATTAAACCGCTTAAGTAGGTACCAATATTTTCTGTAAACGCAGAAATTAAATATATCGTCGGACCGAATAGCAAAACCAGTAGCATAAAGAGAAATGTGACGCCTAGATTAAGCTCACTAAGAATGCGGAATCCCTTAGCTATGCCCTGCAGTGAAATTAAAATAGCAATGATAAAAACACTCACTAAAATAAGGGGAACCAAATACGATGAGTTATCCAATAAATGCATGGAATGGAACGCTGCCGCCAACCGAATTGCACTGTAACCTAAGGTTGCGACCACGCCAAATAAGGTAGTGCAAATTCCGAGAATATCAATGATATCCCCGACTCTTCCATTAATCTTTTCTTTCAGTAAGGGATAAAAACAAGAACGTAAAGAAAACGGTAATTTATAGCGAAATCCGAAGTAAGCAATCGTAAGTGCGATCAATCCATAAATAGCCCAAGCACTGATACTCCAATGAAAAATACTAAAAAATAATGCCGTTCGAACTTTCTCATATTCACCTATTGGTGAAAGAAAATGTGAAAGCGGTTCAGCAACACCGAGAAAAACAATGCCAATACCAATTCCAGAGGTGAAGAGTAATGCAATCCAAGAGCCTAATTTAAACTCTGGTTCTTCCTCATCACTACCAAGTTTAATATCGCCATATCGTCCTAACGCCAAGAAAAGTAAAAAGAATAGAAAAAATGCACTCAGTAAAATATAAAACCAGCTAAATTGAGAGAAAATAAAGGCTTTCGCCGCCGCAAGATAAGATATCGTTTGCTGCGTATCAAATAAAAGGGCTGCAATAATCGCTAAACTAAAACATAAACTGCCCCAAATAACATTTGCTTTGAAAGTATTTTGTATCTTCATATTTGTTTTAAGATAAAAAGTACGGTTAAAAATTAAGAGGATTTTCAACCGCACTTTAGTCTTATTATTCAGCCAGTTCTGTTTGCTCATGTGCCATCAATTCTTGACCCACATCGTCTAGCAAACTTAAGTAACGTTCATAATGTTTCAACATATCGGCAATCAATTCATCTTGGTCCATATATTGCACATCATAACCCACTCGACCATCAAAGAAATAAGTGTATGGCTCATAGGTCATACTATGTTGGATATGTGGCAAGTTATCATCATTAATTAATTGCTCTGACACCTCACGGCCGATAGATTTGACTCCATACATAAAATCTCGCATAGAATCCTTCTGAATCACTAACTCTACTGCAGGTTCATCTTGCTCAAACAAAGTATTCACCTGTACGCTTAAGTCATATTTACCAATCAATTCTTGGCGTAGCTCACGCATTGCCGGTAATACCGTATGTTTAAGGAAGCGTAAAATATCTTTTTCTTGCGTTTGGTTCATCATCTGCTCCAAACGTTCTTTCCACTTATCCCCCGTCCAGAAAATACTGGTTGGATTAACTTTGGTATCGAAATATTTTTTGTCCGCATTTAAGCCTTTCCATAAACTAAAACACATCAACAACATCAACATCGCAAAAGGTAATGCTACTAACAACGTCATTGCCTGCAGGTTTGCCAAACCACCCGATTGCATCAAAACAATCGCGACGACTGACATTAATACACCCCACATTACGGCCTGCCAACGAGGTGCTACAAGGCTTTTATCGCGTGATGCAATATTATTTAATACATAAATACCAGAGTCTGCCGAGGTGATAAAGAATAAAGAAATCACCACCAAACTCACTAAACCGGTCACACCAGAAAGCGGTAAATAATCTAAGAATTTAAAGAGCAACGTTTCAGGCGAGGAAATCATTTGTCCTAACATACCTGCAGCTTCACCATCATTTAACCAAATGGCCGTATTACCAAATACGGTAAACCACAAGATACCGAACATGCTAGGAACCACCAATACGCCGAAAATAAATTCGCGAATGGTGCGTCCTTTTGAGATACGAGCAATAAATAAACCTACAAATGGTGCCCAAGAACACCACCATGCCCAATACAGAATTGTCCAACCGCTAAACCAGGCAGTATGTTCTTGTTCATAAACATAGGTTTTGAAGCTTAATTGTACTAAGTTGCTGAGATAAGTTCCGATGTTGTCGCTGAACGCTGATAACAAATAAAGTGTTGGCCCCGCCACTAATACGAAAATCAACAAACAGAAAGCTAATGTTAAATTCAGCTCACTTAAGATTTTTACCCCTTTCCCTACGCCAGAAATCGCGGAAAATATGGCTAAACTCATCACCACAGTAATCACGACAATTTGCAAGCTGAAGCTATTTTCACTAATCCAGCCTAATTGATGTAAGCCTGCCCCCAATTGAGAAGCACCGAAACCTAACGTTGTAATAATACCGAATAAGGTGGCAAGTAACGCCATAATGTCGATAAGATCGCCTAACTTGCCATTAATACGCTCTTTCAATAATGGATAAAAACAAGAGCGTAACGCCAAAGGTAATTTGTAACGGAATCCAAAGTAAGCCAATGCCAACGCAATCGTGCCATACACTGCCCAGGCATGAATTCCCCAGTGGAATACGGTGTGTAACAAGGCTTCTTGTTGCTTATGCTCTGCACTGCCTGTAGTAATATCAGATAAGTAATGTGTTAAGGGCTCTGCCACACCAAAGAACATCAACCCCACCCCCATACCGGCAGCAAATAACATCGCTAACCAAGAGAGAAAACCGAATTCAGGCTCTTCTTCATCATTACCCAGTTTGATATTACCTAGGCTACTGACCGATAAAATGACTAAAAAGCCCAAAAATACTGAGAATGCTAAGATGTAAAACCAACTAAAGTTGGCAAAAATGCCCGATTTGGCGGCATTTAATAAAGTTTGTGTTTGTTCCGGTGCAATTAAAATCATTGCCACCAGTAACACTACAAAAAATAACGTTGCACCAATCACTAGAGGATTGAACGACGTTTGTTTTTCCACAAATTTAGATAAAGACAAGCTTCCCCCCTTAAAAAGTAAGCGAATAAAAATAAAATCAGATTAAATA
>CABSXY010000204.1 GCA_902481695.1 uncultured Haemophilus sp.
ATCCGTGTTATTAACCCACTACTGGAGGCAATATACCTAATTTAATTAGGAATGGGATACACACAATAATAGTCCCTAAAATTGAGACAAAGAGTAGAACCCCTGAACCACCAGGCACACGATAAGGTAAGTTTGGATGTTGATGGCGAGCTTTCCAGACTAATGCTGCGGGCAATACCACTGCATAGAAAGCAAACATTTGTCCTGCATAGCCTAATGCAAGGATGAACCCCTCTGGATAGAAGAACGCAAAGAGCAATGGCGGAAGGAAAGTTAAGAAACCTAAACTTAAACGATTTGCCGAAAAATTGAATACACGTTTTAACAAGTCGTCAATACATTCTAATAAACCGAGTGCCACCCCTAAGAACGAGGTAATCAGTGCTAAGGCAGAGAAGATTTTCACGATAGCAGTAATAATAGTACTGCCTGTAATCACACGAACCGCTTCAATCAATCCATTTAATGTTGGATCTTGATTAAGGATTTCTAAGAAGCGAGTTTGGCTTAATACACCGTGAGTTGAAAATTGCCATAAGATATAACCCACCAACGTGATTGCAGAGCCCATAATAATCGAAAATCTTAAGGCTTTTATATCACCTTCTAAGTATTTATTTAAGGTAGGAATTGAACCGTGGAAACCAAAAGCGGTAAAAAAAACTGGGCTAGCCGAAATCAATAACGCTTTATCAATTGGCATGGCCATTAAGTTATCGATTTTAATTTCTGGAATCATCAATCCAAGCACGATAAATAAGGCCGCAATCATCGCAATAAATAAGAAACGATTTAAGGCATCCACAAAACTTGTGCCAATTGCCACAAAGATACCAAAGAAGATCGTAAATGCCAGGATAGAACCTTTCATTTTGAGATCAGGCGTCGCAAAATCAGGTAAAGTTGAAGCAAGAATTGCACCACCACCGGTTACATAGGCGGAAAGTAACGCATAAAGGAAAATCATTAATACGCTGGTTGCGACAATTCGTCCTGGTCGACCAAAATACTGTGCGGCAAGCGTGCCAATACCGGCATCATGTTCAGCTGTTTGATAAACCTCAACAAATAATAATGCGCTATAGGTGAGCAAAATCCATAAAAGAACAAGTAAAACAACTGTAAACGTGAAACCTATTCCTGCAGAGGTGAGAGGCATAGCAAGCATCCCAGCTCCAATCATCGTCCCTGAGGTAATTAAGGTACTTCCCAATGTTTTATTCATGAGTTTTCTCCTTTCCGATTATCGTAGAAAGGCTAGTCACTTCCTTACTTGACAATACATCAAACTACAATGTCATTAGAATGTTTTCGCATTTTTCTCATTAACCAAATGTTTTAGATACAAAAAGCCCTTACCTCGTTGCCGAAGTAAGGGCTAGTAGGCCTATTTTTGTTCAAAGCGTGCAGTGAAGAAACGTAATTGTTTTGGTTCATACACGAAACGAAGCCCTTTAATATCCTCTTTATGTTTGAATAAGTGGATAATACCATCAGCAACTAAATCCATGTGTGCATAGGTGTAAACACGACGTGGAATAGTAATACGTACAGTTTCAAGTTTTGGACGATGGTTTTCGCCAGTTTTGATATCACGACCAGCTGAAATAATACCACGTTCCATTGTACGCACACCGCACTCAACATAAATTGCTGCTGCTAATGCTTGTGCTGGGAAGTCTTCTTCTTGTTTCAAGTGTGGACAGAAGCGACGAGCATCTAAGAACACTGCGTGACCACCAATTGGCTCAACAATCGGTACACCCGCTGCTTTTAATTTTTCACCGAGGTAACGAACTTGTTTAACACGGTGTTCGATGTATTCTTCTTGAGTTGCTTCTTTCAAACCAATTGCCATCGCTTCCATATCGCGACCAGCCATACCACCGTAAGATGGCATACCTTCGAATACTACAACCAACTCTTTAGATTTCATGAACAATTCTTCATCATTCATACATAAGAAACCACCGATATTGGTTAAGCAGTCTTTTTTACCACTCATTGTACAGCCATCTGCGTAGCTGAACATTTCTTGAACGATAGATTTGATTGAACGATCTTGATAACCTTCTTCTTGCTCTTTAATAAAGTATGCGTTCTCAATACAACGTGTTGCATCATAGAATACTTTAATGCCGTGTTTCGCTGTTAATTCACGAACGGCTTTCATGTTTGCGATAGAAACTGGTTGACCACCTGCTAAGTTTACTGTTACCGCCAAGCACACATAAGCAATATTTTCAGCGCCTTTTTCATTAATTAAATTTTCTAATTTTTTAACATCAATATTACCTTTGAATGGGATATCTAATGTTGCATCATGCGCTTCATCACAAATGATATCGTAGAAAATACCGCCGTTTGCTTCTTGGTGGAAACGTGTAGTGGTGAAATACATGTTGCCTGGTACGTATTGACCTGGTTTAATCGCGATACGAGAAAGAATGTTTTCCGCACCACGTCCTTGGTGAGTTGGCACAACATGTTTGAAGCCAAATAAATCTTGAACAGTTTCTTCTAAATGATAGAAGTTGCGACTACCTGCATAAGCTTCATCACCCATCATTATACCAGCCCATTGACGGTCACTCATTGCGTTAGTACCGCTATCGGTTAAAAGGTCAATGTAAACATCTTTTGAATCAAGTAAGAAGGTATTGAAACCTGCTTCTTTCATTGCTTTTTCACGTTCTGCTTTTGGTAGGATTGAAACTGGTTCAACACTTTTAATACGGAACGGTTCTGCTGGATAGTATGACATAATAAATCTCCTATTATGATTAGGTTTAAAGTCTAAATGATTATTAACCCGCTATTAAAAAACATCTATCATCGAGTTGCGTGCATAATACTGAATTTTTTTCTGCATTACTGTGATCAAAGTCACAAATCGATAAAATTTTATCAAATTTATACAAAAATATTTTTATTTGATAATTTTATATCAAAACATCATAAACATACTGATTCTTAGATCAATTAAACAAGCGAGTTGGACTATCCAATTTTCTCAACAGGCAAGTGAACATAAAAGGAATGTGTTTCAGACAGGATTGTAATGAAGAGGGATATTTCAACAGAAGATGTTTCAAAAAGACAAAAGTGTGGTAAATTTGTGAGAGG
>CABSXY010000205.1 GCA_902481695.1 uncultured Haemophilus sp.
AGTTTTACCGAAAGAAGATTTTTATCAATCTATTGGTGAGGTTTCTCATGTTTCTCTCGTGCCAACGCAATTGCAGCGTTGGTTTGATTATTTGGCCGAACATCCACAATCTATCCAAACTCAAGCGGTATTATTGGGTGGTACACAAATCCCCGTAAAATTAACCCAAGCGTTAAGTGAATTAGGGATTCGAAGTTATTCAGGTTATGGTATGACCGAAATGGCTTCTACCGCATTCGCTAAACAATCGGATGGAAAAATAGGTGTGGGGCAGCCTTTGCTTGGTCGAGAGTTCAAGTTAGTGAATGAAGAAGTTTGGCTAAAAGGTGCAGGACTTGCCATGGGATATTGGCGAGATGGGTGGGTTGATCAGCTAACTAATGCTGAAGGTTGGTTCCAAACCAAAGATAAAGGTCAATGGCTCGATAACGAATTAGTCATCCAAGGCCGATTGGATAATATGTTTATTTCCGGTGGTGAAAATATTCAGCCGGAAGAAATTGAAAAAGTGATTGCACAATCAGATTTGGTGAAACAAGTCTTTGTTTTACCTAAACATGATGAGGAATTTGGTCAACGCCCTGTCGCGATTGTTGAATTTCATACCTCATTTAATGAAAGTGCGGTTGAATCTCTCAACGTTTTTTTACAAGGGCGATTGGAACGATTTAAGCAACCCGTTGCCTACTATGAACTCCCTCAGGATTTAATCCAAGGGGCAATAAAGATTTCTCGCAAAGCACTCGCCGATTGGCTGTCGCAACAATAGGAAAGTTAGTTTAATGAAAAAAATCTCTCGTGTTTTGACCGCACTTGGTCTTTCATTTGTTTTTACGCTGGCACTTTCTCAGCCTGTTTGGGCAGAGAATAGTAATGCTGATTTACCGACGGAAAAAACACTAAAAAGTGAATTAGCCGAGGCACAAAAATTACCGGATGGTGATGAAAAAACAAATAACGTTGCGACAATCCAGGCTTCGCTTGATTTCTTGCAACAAATTCAAACCCAGCAAAAAAATAATAACGATTTGCAAGATACGCTTATTGATGCAGATTCTGAAATTCAGAAGAATAATGCTGATCTTCAAAATCTTAAAAAACAGCTAAGCTCGCCAAATAACATCGATTATGCTTCGCAAAGTTTAGCGAATTTGCAGGCACAGATTGAGAAGCTGACCAATCAACAACAAGACGCACAATCTGCATTAAGTGTCGTGAATACACAACTTGCAGGGCAGAGCTCCGTGTCTGAACGTGCTCAAACAGCCTTGACAGATAATGTTAAACGTACGCAAGAATTGAATCAGAAATTAGCTGATCCAACGACAAGTTCGTTGTTAAAACAGCAAATTCAGCTTGAATTGCAACTGATTGAGCTAAAAAATATCTATAATCAAGTGCTATTAAAAAATAGCGATCAATTGACGGTGCTTTATCAAAGTCGATATGAGCTATTAAATGCGCGTGTTCAAGCATTACAGCAACAAATTGCGGCTATTCAAAATGTGATTAATCAAAAGAATTTGGCTAAAACACAAAACCAAGTTGAGCAAGCACAACAACAAAATAAAAGTGTTGAGCAAAATCCGCTGATCCAGAAAGAGTTGGATTTAAATTCGCAACTTAGCCAATATTTACTTGAGCAAACAGAGAAAACCAATACATTAACGCAAGATGAACTACGCATGCGAAATGTATTGGATAACTTAACGCAGACGCAACGTACCATTGATGAGCAAATCAGTGCGTTACAAGGCACGTTGGTGCTTTCTCGCATTATTCAGCAACAAAAACAAAAATTACCGACCAATTTAAATATTCAAGGTCTTTCAAAACAAATTGCAGATTTACGTGTACAGATCTTTGATATCACGCAAAAACGTAATGAGCTTTATGATATTGATGCCTACATCAGTAAAATTGAGCAGGATGAAAACAAATCGTTTACACCGGTGGAAAAAGCACAATTAACCAATTTATTGACAGAACGTCGAAAAGTGGCTTCTGATTTGATTAAGTCATTGAATAATCAGTTAAATTTGGCTATTTCCTTAGAGCTAACCCAACAACAAATTACACAAATCAGTGATCAGATCCAGTCTAAACTTGATCAACAAAGTTTCTGGGTAAAAAGTAATAACCCAATTAATCTAGATTGGTTCAAGAAATTACCGATGTCACTCAAAGCGCAATTTGATGGTATTGGTAAAAAATTAGGTTTTCCAACAAACTTTGATAATTTGCCGTATTTACTCACTTATGTCTTTATTTTGTTTGTGATTGGTGGGTTGATTTTCAAATTTAAAGAATCGATTAAACAACGTTTGAGCGTGATTAATGGCGAAATTAATACGCTTCGTTCTGACAGCCAATGGCATACGCCACTTGCATTATTTTATACGGCGCTTTTATCGTTATCAGGTACCCTTTGGTTTTTAGCAGCTTGCCAACTTTTAGGCTTTTTCTTTGTAAAAAATCCACAAGAGTTTTGGGAATGGTCGCTCAGTATGGCGGGCTATTGGTGGTTCTTTAGTTTTGTTTTAGCTATTCTTCGTCCGAATGGTATTTTAGTGCGCCATTTTGGTTTTGGTAAAGAGAGTGCAGCTAGCCTACAAGATGTTACGAAACGTATTATTGTTTCTGTTGTGTTATTACTGAATACATCAATTTTCAGTAATGTAATGGATACAGGCTTAGCAAATGACGTATTGGGTGAAATAAATACCATTGTTGCGTTGCTTTTCTGCATTGTAATTATTGCACCACGTTTTATTCGTACTGAAAAATCATTGAGTTCAACGACAACAGATAAGCGTGATAGAACCATTTTCAAGATTGTGCGAATCTTATTGCAATTGGTCCCTGTTGTTTTAATTGCGTTAATTGCTTTAGGGTATTACTACACCGCCTTAAACTTAATTACACATATTATTAATACTTATATTGCATGGGTTGTGTGGTCGTTGGTGCGTCATACAATTTATCGTGGTGTCACAGTAGCATCAAGACGTTTAGCTTATCGTCGTTTACAAGAGAAACGCCAGCAAAAACAACCGGATTCAAATGATGCTTCAGCCTCTGATGATGTGGTCGTGATT
>CABSXY010000206.1 GCA_902481695.1 uncultured Haemophilus sp.
CGTATTGTGCCAAAAGATGATTTTCGCTATCAATACCTCGTTTTCTTAGATGAAGAAAATGGTTTGTTATTGCGTGGCGATATGCTTGATCGTGAAGGCAAGTTATTGGATCAGTTCCGCGTGGTGACGTTATATATCGATGATCGTCTACGTGGTTTAACCGATTACATTAATAAAGTCTCGATGCCGCCACTTTTAAGTGAAGGGAAGCAAGAGTCATCTCTTTCAATCAATTGGAAAACCGATTGGTTACCACAAGGTTTTGATTTAATTCGTCAAAATCAAGATGTGATGGATGGTGAAGTGATTGAAAATGCGTTATTTAGTGATGGTCTTTTCACTTTTACGCTTTATGTTAACAAAGCTGACAGTACCGATGCAAAAGAAAATACGTGGAAACAAGGGGCTTACACGATTTACAGTGAAGTCATGGGCGATAAAGAAATTACCTTTATCGGACAGCTTCCAATTGCCGCAGCGAAACGAATTGTGCAAGGCGTAACATTCCTAAAATAATTCAGTAGCAGTGAGAAAGTTGCTATTTTGTTTTCCCTTGCTATACTTTCTTCACCTAATGGATTTTCATAGCTAAACCCCGTCCTGCGGGGTTTTGTTTTATCAAGTGCGGTCATTTTTCTTAAGGTTTTTACAATGAATAATCCCCTTCCTCTTCTTGGCATCACAGGTTACAGCGGTAGTGGCAAAACCACATTGCTGGAAAAATTGCTTCCTCAATTAATTAAAAAAGGCCTACGTGTTTCAGTGATTAAACACAGTCATCACAACGCTCATGTGGACAAAGAAGGAAAAGACAGTTGGCGCATGAAAGAGGCGGGGTCTGCGCAAGTTATTATGGCTTGTGATACTCGTTGGGCATTGATGACAGAAACCCCTCAAGAGCCGGTTTCATTAACTTATTTAAGCCAACAATTTGATTGTCATTTAACGGATTTAGTTTTGGTGGAAGGATTTAAACAAGAACCTATTCCAAAGATTCTGTTGCATCGACAAGAGATGATAAAACCTTTGCCAGAATTAGATGAAAACGTGTTGGCTTTAGCAACAGATTATTCGCTTGAAACTGACCGCACTTTATTAGATATTAATCACATTGAACAGATCGCTGAGTTTATTTATCAATGGTGGAAAAAGACGCAGTAATAGAACGTCAGCATTATAAAGGGCTGGCTTGGGTGGCTTCCATGGCTTTGTTTATGCAAAGCTTGGATGCGACTATTTTAAATACTGCCTTACCCACCATCGCAACAGATCTACAAATCCCCGTCTTTGAAATGCAAATGGCGATTATCGCCTATTCTCTTGCCGTTGCTTTATTTATTCCTTTAACTGCTTGGGCGGCAGCTAAATTTGGTACGCTTACTGTTTTCCGTTCAGCTGTTTTTACCTTTGTATTCGGTTCAGTCGCTTGTGCAATGGCAACCTCTCTCGAAACTCTTGTACTTGCACGGATTCTTCAAGGTATTGGCGGGGCATTTATGATGCCTATCGCTCGCCTTGCGATTATTCAAACCGTACCGAAAAATCAATTAATTAATGCCTGGAATTTAATGGCGACAGCAGGACTCATCGGCCCGATTCTTGGCCCGATTTTAGGTGGTTGGCTTGTGGTGCATACGTCATGGCATTGGATTTTCTTAATCAATATTCCTATTGGTATGTTAGGCTTCTGGGCTGCCGCTAAAGTGATGGAAAATCATAAGGGCAATGCAAATAAGTTAGACTGGACAGGCTTTTTACTCTTTGCATTTGGTTTAGTCGGTTTAACGCTCGGGCTTGATTTACTGGGCGAAAGTCACCGTGACAATATGACTACATATAGTGCATTGTCGATTGGTATTGCATTATTGGTGGCCTATTATTTTTATGCAAAAGGTAATGAACGTGCTATTTTGCCGTTGTCTCTTTTCAATACAAGGACATTTCGATTAGGCATTGCAGCTAATATCTTTATTCGCCTTTCCGGTTCGGCTGTGCCGTTCTTATTGCCATTAATGTTCCAACTTTCTTTTGGCTATTCAGCTGAAGAGTCAGGCTGGTTGCTTGCACCCATTGCGCTAATGTCTGTCGTATTTAAACGTTTTATTGGGCATATTTTAAATATCTTAGGTTATAAAACCACGTTAATTTTATCGTCACTTTTAATGGCAGGCTCAACAGTTTCCATGTCATGGCTTGATACCTCATCATCAACGACGTGGATTATATGTAATCTGATGTGGTATGGTGCCTGTATGTCGATGATTTTTACCTCAATTAATACACTTACCGTTGGCGATCTATCACAGGCTCAAAGCGGTGTAGGCTCAACGGTGCTGAGTATTGTGCAACAAGTGGGTATCGGATTTGGTATCGCTGTAGCATCGATTATTTTGACGTTATATCGTCAATTTATGGGTAACGACGGCGACGCATTACAACATGCTTTCAGTTATACATTTCTGACCACTTCTGTTTTTGCGATCGCACTAGTTTGGATATTGAGTTATTTACGCAAAACAGACGGGGATCATTTGCGGAAAAAACGCTGATATTGAATGTCTTAGTCTAATTGGTTATAAGAAAGATCTTTTTCTTATTTCGTAAAAGTTTGATTTGCTTATATCTTAGGTAAAATTTTATATTCATGTTTGGGTGTTTTGCCCGATTAAAGAAGGAAAACTTATGAAATTAAAAGCGACCTTAACGCTTATTGCTACCAGTTTGTTTTTAGCGGCTTGTGATCAATCTGGTTCTGCGGCAAAAGAAAATGCGAAAGCAGAAACAGCAAAACCTTCAGGTAATAACACATTTGTGTACTGTACAGCGAAAGCACCACTTAGCTTTAGTCCAGCATTAGTAATGGAAGGTACATCTTACAATGCAAGTTCACAACAAGTGTATAACCGTTTGGTTGAATTCAAAAAAGGTTCAACTGACCTTGAGCCTGCATTGGCTGAAAGTTGGGAGATCAGTGATGATGGTTTAACTTACACGTTCCATTTGCGTAAAGGGGTGAAATTCCATACGACAAAAGAATTTACGCCAACACGTGATTTTAATGCGGATGATGTAATCTTTTC
>CABSXY010000207.1 GCA_902481695.1 uncultured Haemophilus sp.
AGAACAGTCAAAATCTACTATCTTTCTTGCAAAAAATCTTCTAAAATTTACAAGATTTGTTAAATGTTTGTAACATTGATTAACAAGCTAGATTTTCGTGTTTGGTGATGACCAAACTTTATTTTCACTCAGTAAAATAAGGAAAGACTATGTCAAATACCTTAGTAAACGATATTGACCCAATTGAAACACAAGATTGGTTGTCAGCTGTTGATTCATTAATTCGTGCTGAAGGCGCAGAGCGTGCGCATTACATCATCAATCAAGTGATTGATCAGGCACGTAATGGTGGTGTGAACATTGCAAAAGGTGGCGTAACAACCCCTTATGTTAATACAATCCCTGTTTCTGAACAGCCAGCATACCCAGGTGATAAAGCTATTGAGCGTCGTATTCGTAGTGCTGTACGTTGGAATGCGATCATGGCGGTATTACGTGGTCAGAAAAAAGATCTTGAATTAGGCGGTCACATTTCAACTTATCAATCTGCAGCAAGCATGTATGAAGTCTGTTTTAACCACTTCTTCAAAGCTGCTACAGATAAAAACGGCGGTGACTTAGTCTTCTTCCAAGGCCATGCGGCACCAGGTATGTATGCGCGTGCATTTGTTGAAGGCCGTATTACTGAAGAGCAAATGAATAATTTCCGTCAGGAATGTGAACCGGGTAAAGGTCTTTCTTCTTATCCTCACCCGAAATTAATGCCTGAATTCTGGCAATTCTCTACAGTATCGATGGGTTTAGGTCCTGTAAATGCAATCCGTACTGCTCGTTTCTTAAAATACTTAGATAACCGTGGTTTAAAAGACACCAAAGATCAAAAAGTGTA
Organism: uncultured Haemophilus sp.; assembly: GCA_902481695.1. Classification (GTDB taxonomy): domain Bacteria; phylum Pseudomonadota; class Gammaproteobacteria; order Enterobacterales; family Pasteurellaceae; genus Haemophilus_D. The sequence continues at coordinate 830 of CABSXY010000207.1, forward strand.
TGCTTTCCTTGGTGACGGTGAGATGGATGAAATCGAAGCAAAAGGTGATTTAACCTTCGCAGCACGTGAAGGCTTAGATAACTTAATCTTCGTAGTAAGCTGTAACTTGCAACGTTTAGATGGTCCTGTAACGGGTAACGGCAAAATCGTTCAAGAATTAGAAGGTTTATTTGCTGGTGCAGGTTGGGAAGTGATCAAAGTCATGTGGGGTAGTGGCTGGGATAAATTATTTGCAAAAGATACTACCGGCAAATTAACCCAATTAATGATGGAAGTACTTGACGGTGACTATTTAACCTTCAAATCTAAGAATGGTGCATACGTTCGTGAACACTTCTTCGGTCGTTATCCAGAAACCGCTGCATTAGTAGCAGATATGACAGATGATGAAATCTGGGCATTAAGACGTGGTGGTCACGATTCAGAAAAACTTTATGCCGCATTCCATAAAGCGCAAACTGCAGGTAAACCTGTTGTTATCTTAGCGCATATGGTTAAAGGTTATAAAATTCCTGAAGCAGAAAGTAAAAACACTGCGCACCAATCTAAAAAAATGTCACTCGAAAGCTTAAAATCTTTCCGCGATCATTTCCAATTAGATATTAAAGATGAAGATATTCCTAACTATCCGTACATCACCTTCCCAGAAGGTTCGGAAGAGTACAATTATCTTCACGGCAGACGTAAAGCGTTAAATGGTTATTTACCAAAACGTTTACCAAAATTCACCACTGAATTTAAAGTGCCATCATTAGAAGAGTTTGCGCCATTATTGGAAGAACAAGCTCGTCCAATTTCAACCACAATGGCATTTGTGCGTTTCTTAAATACCTTATTGAAAGATAAAAATATTGGTAAACAAATTGTGCCAATTGTTGCTGACGAAGCACGTACTTTCGGTATGGAAGGTTTATTCCGTCAAATCGGTATTTACAACCCACATGGTCAAAACTATGTGCCTTCTGATCGTGATTTAGTGGCTTACTACCGTGAAGCGAAAGATGGTCAAGTATTACAAGAAGGTATCAATGAATTAGGTGCAGCATCATCTTGGTTAGCTGCAGCGAACTCATACTCTGTAAATAACCTTCCGATGATTCCATTCTTTATCTATTACTCAATGTTTGGTTTCCAACGTGTGGGTGACTTAATGTGGGCAGCAGGTGACCAATTAGCACGTGGTTTCATGATCGGTGGTACTTCTGGCCGTACAACATTAAATGGTGAAGGTTTACAACACGAAGATGGTCACAGCCATATTCAATCTCTTGTTATTCCTAACTGTGTGTCTTATGACCCAGCTTACGTTTATGAAGTGGCAGTTATCCTACAAGACGGTATCAACCGTATGTACGGTGAAAAACAAGAAGATGTGTTCTACTACATCACCACATTAAACGAAACTTACGAACAACCAGCAATGCCAAAAGGTGCAGAAGAAGGTATTCGTAAAGGTATTTATAAATTTGAAACCGTTGAAGCGAAAGGCAACAAAGGTCATGTTCAATTATTAGGTTCTGGTGCGATCTTCCGTCACGTTCGTGAAGCGGCACAAATCCTTGCAAATGAATATGGCGTAAGCTCAGATGTATATAGCGTGCCTTCATTCACTGAAGTGGCGCGTGAAGGCGCGGATGCAGTACGTTGGAACATGTTACACCCAACTGAAAAACCACGCGTACCTTACATCGCACAAGTAATGAACGATGCACCAGCTGTTGCGGCTACTGACTACATGAAATTGTTCGCAGAACAAGTTCGTGCATTCATTCCTGCACAAAGCTATCACGTACTAGGTACTGATGGTTTCGGCCGTTCAGACAGCCGTGAAAACTTACGTGAACACTTTGAAGTGGATGCGCGTTATGTTGTGGTTGCAGCATTACATGAGCTTGCAAAACAAGGCAAATTTGATGCGAAAGTCGTGGCTGATGCAATCGCGAAATTTGGTTTAAAAACTGAAATTTTAAATCCGCTTTACGCTTAATAAAAACATCCTGTGTGTGAGAGCACACAGGAGCATCTACAAATAAAGTGCGGTTGATTTTAACTGCGTTTTTTAAAGGTAAGATAACATGTCAAAACAAATTCAAATTCCTGATATCGGTAGTGATGAAGTTACCGTAACAGAAGTGATGGTGAAAGTAGGTGATACCATTACCGCAGATCAAAGCATTATTAATGTTGAAGGTGATAAAGCTTCAATGGAAGTACCCGCACCAGAAGCCGGTGTGGTAAAAGAAGTATTAGT
>CABSXY010000208.1 GCA_902481695.1 uncultured Haemophilus sp.
GTCAACTCGGCACTGACTTCTTCTCCATCCATATAGGCTGAAAGTAACTCTTTTTGCATTTTATAAACTCCGACTTTATTTTAACGTTGCATAAGCGGTTGTATTTTGTTCTCAATCACTTCCCGAGCACGGAAAATGCGAGAACGTACAGTGCCTACTGGGCAATCCATTATTTCTGCGATTTCTTCGTAACTTAACCCTTCAAGCTCACGCAAGGTAATCGCGGTTCTTAAATCTTCTGGCAAACTGTGAATGGTATCAAAAACCACTTTTTCCAATTCGCTAGATAACATTTCGTTTTCAGGGGTATCTACATCACGTAGATGGGTTCCCACATCGTAGCTTTCGGCATCTTCAGCCAAAATATCTTCGCTAGGTGGACGGCGCCCCTGTGCCGTTAAGTAATTCTTTGCCGTATTAACGGCAATTCGATATAGCCAAGTGTAGAATGCACTATCGCCCCGAAAGGATTCAATGGAACGATAGGCCTTAATAAAGGATTCTTGTACAACATCTGGAATGTCGTTATGAGAAATGTAGCGGGTTAAAAGTCCGGCTACTTTATTTTGATAACGAGAAACCAATAAATTAAAGGCTTTTTTATCGCCTTGCTGCACTCTTTCTACCAAAGCCTGATCTGTTAGCTGTTCAGCCATATATCTCCTATGCTACGTCTAACACGCCTTCATATATTCAAGACAGCAAGCTATTGTTGCTTTATCAGACAGAGTTAAAATTGAAAAGTTCCTTATGTATAAAAAATTTCAAAAAAATTAACGGACATTCGTTTTCTGCACATCTTGGATATATTCAACCATCGCTTGTACTTCAGCATCGTCTGATTGACTGCCATTAAAAAACCACGAAAAAAGTTGTAAATCCGTGGCGGCAAGTAAACGAATAAAAATATCTTTTTTGTCGTCAGTCAGTTGGTCAAAATGCGTTTTATAAAAAGGCATGATGATTTTATCCAGCTCAAGCATACCTCGACGACAATCCCATTCAATGCGGAGTTTATTGTATTTATCCATAATTTCTCCCTAAATCATTGTAATTATACCTGATAAATGAAAAGTGCGGTTAAAAATTACCGCACTTTTTTAATCAAAGAATCGATTATTCTGTCGCCTTAGGCTTAATCACCGCATAAACCACGCCGGTTAATAATGCCCCCGTTGCAATTGCACCTAAGTAGAGTAATGGCTCAGAAACAAATGGAATCACAAATAAACCACCATGTGGTGCTTGCAGAGAAATATTTAATGCCATTGAAATGGCACCGGCAGTTGCTCCACCGATCACCGAGCTAATAATCACACGCAATGGATCAGCAGCTACAAACGGCAATGCCCCTTCAGAGATAAAGCACAAGCCTAAGACAAAAGAAGCTTTACCTGCATCACGTTGATTACTGGTAAATTTACTGCGTGCAATCCAAGTTGCAATCGCCATCCCAATTGGTGGCACCATACCAGCGGCCATAGCTGCGGCCATTGGGGTGTGAACTTGAGAGGCCAACATTCCCACAGAGAACGTATAAGCTGCTTTGTTTACTGGACCGCCCATATCAATACACATCATGGCACCGATAATCACACCCAATACCATCGCATTGACTTCGCCCATGGATTTTAACCAATCGCTTAAGGTGGTCATAATTTGTGAAACCGGTGGGTTAATCACATAAATCATGGCAAGGCCAACAATCAAGGTACCAAAGAGCGGGAGAATTAAAATCGGTTTTAAAGAGGTTAAACTCGCCGGCAATTTAATGGTTGCATTTAATCCTTTCACCACATAACCCGCTAAGAAACCGGCGATAATCCCACCTAAAATCCCTGCGCCCGCCGTGGTGGCTAACATGCCGCCAATAAGACCTACCGCAAGCCCCGGACGGTCTGCAATAGAAAAGGCCACATAGCCGGCAAATACTGCAATCATCAAGTGGAATGCTGCACCGCCACCGATATCCATTAAAGCTTTTGGAATACCATGAAAAATTGTTTCATCTTTGAAGGCTTCGATACCAAACATAAAGGAAATCGCGATTAATAAACCACCAGCAACCACCAACGGCAGCATGTGCGACACACCGGTCATCAAATGTTTATAAACACCTTTTTTCTCACCGCTTTCTTCTGATTTCGCAGAAGCTTTTGCCGCACCGCCTTCATAAATTTTTGCTTCTTTAAATGCCTTATCGAATTCCTGTGCGGTTTTCTTTAAAGCCAAACCGGTCGAGGTACGATACATCGGTTTACCTTGAAATTTATCTAACGGCACATCAATATCGGCCGCAACAAAGACTAAATCTGCTGCAGCGACTTCTTCAGGGGTAATTTCATTACCTGCGCCCACTTGACCACGCGTTTCTACTTTTACCTGCCAACCTTGTTTTTTTGCATAGGTTTCAATGGCTTCAGCAGACATAAAGGTATGCGCAACCCCCGTCGGACAAGCTGTCACCGCGACAATATTTTTGACGCCAGAAACACCGCCAAATCCAACCGCACTTTGAGCCGGTTGAACATAGTCCACTGCTTGATTGAGTGCATTCGTAAGCGTTACTTCAGGTGAAGCAATCACCGCGTCTTCATTAGCTAAAAAGACTTTTTTGCCCATAAGATCAGCTGAGTTTGGCAAACTAGATCCGAAAACAATCACTAAATCCGCCTCTTTGGCTTGTTCAACCACAGTATGATTGGCTTTTTTCGCTATCTCGCTCAATGCTTGGCGAAGTAAATAGGCTTTTGCCGCACCAATTTGCGGAGATTGAGTTAAAAACAAATTCATTACATTATCCTTCAATCACAGAAATTTTGACATTCGCCAGAATTGGCTCAAGCAAGGCGATATCACTCACGCCCACATTGCTTTGTGAAACGGCAAAAGCAGAAACAGCACTCGCAAACGCTAAGGTTTCCGCTTGAGACAGACCTTTTTCAATACCGTAAATTAAGCCAGCCACCATAGAATCGCCTGCGCCTACGGTGCTCACCACATTTTCACATTTAGGTGGTTGAGCTTGAATAACAGCTTGATCACTCAGCCATAAAGAACCATTCGC
>CABSXY010000209.1 GCA_902481695.1 uncultured Haemophilus sp.
GCGGCGAATATGTACCGTGCAAAATCAATTACCGTGTTTACTAAAGATCGTCAAAGCATTTATGCCCAATTAAAAGGTGATGAAGTCAAAGTTGGCGATAAAATTGTGACCGGTGGTCAGCAAAACTTAAGTAATGGTGCATTAGTTTCTGTTGCAGATAAAGCGGGCGTGGGTACAGAACAACCTGCGAGTAAGACGAATCTTTAATTAGGAAAAGCGAATGAGATTTACCGATATATTTATTCGTCGTCCTGTTTTGGCGGTTTCGATTAGCTTGTTAATCATTATTTTAGGTTTACAAGCGATCTCGAAATTGGCTGTGCGCGAATATCCGAAAATGACCACGACGGTGATTACGGTGACCACAGCATATCCAGGGGCGGATGCAAACTTAATTCAAGCGTTTGTTACTTCCAAAATTGAAGAGGCGGTAGCGCAAGCGGATAATGTGGACTATATGTCTTCAAGCTCTAGCCCAAGTACGTCAACTGTCACCGTAAAAATGAAATTAAATACGGATCCGAATGCGGCCTTGGCAGACGTGTTAGCCAAAGTTAACTCGGTTCGTTCTGAATTGCCAAGTGGTATTGAAGATCCAACGATTTCTTCATCAACCGGTGGTTCGGGGATTATGTATATTAGTTTCCGTTCTAATAAGCTTGATGCAAGCCAAGTAACTGACTACATTCAACGCGTAGTGAAACCACAATTCTTTACCGTAGAAGGGGTGGCAAGTGTAGATATTTTTGGTGCATCAGAGTACGCTCTTCGTGTTTGGTTAGACCCAGAAAAAATGGCGGCTCAAAACCTTTCTGCTACACAAGTGATGTCCGCATTATCAGCGAATAACGTTCAAACAGCGGCGGGTAATGATAACGGCTATTTTGTGACCTATAAAAACAAAGTAGAAACCACAACCAAATCAGTTGAAGAATTAGGTAACTTAATTGTGACGTCTAACGGTGATAAGTTAGTACGTTTACGCGATATCGCTGATATTGAGTTAAATAAATCAAGCGATAACTCACGTGCGGTAGCCAATGGCGCAGATTCTGTTGTATTAGCGATTAACCCAACCTCGTCAGCAAACCCATTAACGGTAGCGGCGAAAGTACGTCCGCTATATGACAGTATTAAAAATAATCTACCGGATGCTATTGAATCTGACATCTTATATGACAGTACAATTGCGATTAATAACTCAATTAATGAAGTAATCAAAACGATTGTTGAGGCAACGATAATCGTGTTGGTGGTGATTACCATGTTTATCGGTTCATTCCGAGCAATTTTGATCCCAATTATTACCATTCCGATTTCATTAATCGGGGTAATTATGTTGCTTCAAACCTTAGATTTCTCCATTAACTTGATGACGTTGCTAGCATTGATTCTAGCCATCGGTTTGGTGGTGGATGATGCGATTGTGGTATTGGAAAACGTAGACCGCCACATTAAGTTAGGTGAAACACCATTCCGTGCGGCAATTATTGGTACGCGTGAAATTGCCGTTCCAGTTATTTCCATGACCATTGCCTTGATTGCGGTATATTCTCCAATGGCATTAATGGGCGGCATTACGGGTTCCTTGTTTAAAGAGTTCGCCTTAACCCTTGCAGGCGCAGTATTTATTTCGGGTATCGTAGCATTAACGCTTTCACCAATGATGACCAGTAAATTGCTGAAATCCAACGAGGCTCCAAGTAAATTGGAACAACGAGTAGAGCACACCCTTAGTAAAGTGAATGCAGCTTATGCGTATGTACTTGATTTGGTGATGGTAAACCGTAAATGTATGTTGATGTTTGCGGCAATCATTTTTGCAACCTTACCAGTGTTGTTTAAATCACTTTCAAGTGAATTAACACCTACAGAAGATAAAGGGGCATTTATAGCAGTCGGTTCTGCTCCTTCTAACGTAAACATAGATTACGTGCAAAATGCGATGACACCTTATCAAGAGATTTTAACCAATACGCCAGAAGTGCAGTTTGCAATGACGATTGCAGGGGCACCAAGTTCTAACCAATCTTTAAACGTTGTGACTTTAAAAGATTGGAAAGAACGCTCAAAAAGCCAAACAGCAATCATGAAAGAGTTGAATGAAAAAGCGAAATCCATTCCTGAAGTGTCTGTACAAGGCTTTGCGTTCCCAGAAATTGATACAGGGGAGCAAGGTCCTCCAATTGGTTTTGTGATCAGCACATCACAAGACTATGGTGATTTAGCAAATGTGGCGGGTAAATTCTTAGAAGATATGCAAAAATCCAGTAAGTTCGTTTATACCAATCTCGATCTTAAATTTGATACTGCTCAAATGCGTATTAAGATCGATCGTGAAAAAGCAGGAACTTATGGCATTACAATGCAACAAATCAGCCGTACGTTAGGGAGTTTCTTATCTGCCGCAACTATTGAACGTGTGGATATTGATGGTCGAGCTTACAAAATTATTTCTCAAGTAAAACGTGACAATCGTTTATCGCCGGAAAGTTTTAATAAGTATTACATCACCGCAGCAAATGGTACCTCTGTTCCATTAAGCAGCTTGGTGACGGCTACATTGGAACCACAACCAAGTACATTGCCTCGTTTCAGCCAGTTAAACTCTGCGGTGATTAGTGCTGTACCGATGCCAGGTACTTCAATTGGTGATGCGATCCAATGGTTACAGGACAATGCGAAAAATACCTTACCACAGGGTTATAACTATGACTTTAAAGGTGAAGCGCGTCAGTTAGTACAAGAAGGTAATGCACTTGCTGTAACGTTCTTACTTGCGGTAGTGATTATTTTCTTAGTCTTGGCGATTCAGTTTGAATCAATTCGCGATCCAATCGTGATTATGATTTCCGTACCGTTAGCCGTGAGTGGCGCATTGTTAGCCTTAAATGCTTTCGGATTTATTGGTATTGCAGGGACAACGCTAAATATCTACTCACAGGTTGGTTTGATTACCCTAGTTGGTCTTATCACAAAACACGGTATTTTAATGTGTGAAGTAGCGAAAGAAGAGCAGT
>CABSXY010000210.1 GCA_902481695.1 uncultured Haemophilus sp.
TTTATTTTCCTTACAGAATAAGTGGTTAAGTTATTGTTTTTATTTTGTTATTGAGAATTATTGTTATTTGTTTGAGCAGTGTTCACTTGGAGCCTATTTTTTGTACACTAAATCATAATAATAAAGTAAGGATTTGGACTCTGAAAAACTTCGTGAATATTGACCGAACTTCTGGGTGATATGAATGGGGGAAGTGGATAAAACTAAATTCTTGGTTTTATTGATTTTTATCAACAAAATATTGTCTAAGTGAATAGATTTTATTGTGCTTTTCCCTATACTGAGTAGGGAAAATTTTCTATGGAGAAATAATGATGAATATAGTTGTAGGTATTGTCCTTCTCGGTTTAGCTTTCACTATTTCAATGTATAACAAACTGATTAGAAAACGTAATCAGGTGAGTAGTGTTGAAGCCAGTGTGGATGTTCAGTTAAAGCGTCGTTATGATTTGTTGCCAAACCTTGTCGCCACCGCAAAGGAATATATGTCACATGAGAGTAGCCTGCTTGAGCGTATTGTGACGTTACGTGAAAGTGCTAAATCAGCCCATTCTACAAGTGAAAAATTCCAACTCAATAATGAGATTTCGGGTTTATTGCGTAATTTACAGGTTCGTCTAGAAAATTATCCGGATCTCAAAGCCAATCAAAATCTTTTGCAAATTCAGACCACACTTAGTGACGTGGAAGAGCAAATTTCTGCAGCAAGACGTACTTATAATTCAGCAGTTGAAGAGTATAACAATGCAGTGGAAATGTTCCCGTCAAATTTAATCGCAAACTTGTTTAATTTCCAGAAAGGAACATTTTTCGATATTCCTCAAAATGAAGCTGAAGTCCCTAATGTGGGTAATTTATTTAAACAATAAGTGGAAAAACCATGAATACACCAAAAGAAATTGAAGGGATTCGTTTTCTGGGATTAGAAAAGTTAGATGAGGAACGTTTAGCCATAAAATCGCTCATCAATAAATGGATTATTATGCTATGCGTTGGGTTATTTTTCCTCATTGGAACGATAGGGAATGGGTATCTATTAAGTACAGCATTGATCCTTGGTGTGCTCATTTATTCTTTTCGTCATTTATTTTTTAAATATAAGCGTTTTATCGCAGAATTTAAAACGCGCGTGATTAATACGATTGTCCAGGAATTTGGTTTCCACTTTAGCGCAGATAGAGGACTGAATATTAGTGATTTCCTCTCCGTTTATGATAGTGGTCCCGCAACGTTCCGTAGTGAGGATTTAATCTTTGGTGAGTTTAATCAAACTGAAGTTGAAATCTGTGATTTTTCAGCATTTAACATGTCGTTGAAAGAGAAATCCGTTAAGGCATTAGGTGCTCAGAATTTTCAAGGCATTTTATTTAAAGCCACTTTTCCTAAAGAACTGGCTCATTGGGTTTATGTTTGCGATAAGAAAGAAGCGGGGTTAAGAAAAGAAGGTGAAATTGCCTTGATGGATAATCCGTCTTTTAATCGCTATTTTGATGTGTTTACTGAAGATCAAATTTTAGCCAGATATGCCTTATCGCCTAAGTTAATGGAACGCTTTTGCAGCTTAAAAGAGAAATTTAATTGTCCTATTTCGATGGTACTTCGTAACCGAGAAGTGATTGTTGCGGCTAATTTAGGAAAGAATAGTTTTGAACCATCTTTTGAAAAGTCCTTGCTGGAAGACAGTACGATTCGTGATTATATTTCGAGTATTAAAGGCTTTACCGATATGGTGAAAGAACTCGGGCTAAATAACCACATTTGGAAATAAGTGTTAATGCAATAAAAAAGACGAGTTTTTATCTAAACTCGTCTTTTTGTTTATATGCTATGTACTTGTTTATTGGTTTTTTAACACCGAAAATTTTGACCGCACTTTTATTTCGCAAAATAGTCAGTTTTTTGCTATAATTCCGCACAATTTTCATTACAAAATAGAGAAAAACTATGTCAGAAACACCGGTTACAGAAAATGCTTATGGTGCATCAAGTATTAAAGTCTTAAAAGGGCTTGATGCGGTTCGGAAACGTCCGGGCATGTATATTGGGGATACCGATGATGGAACAGGCCTACACCATATGGTGTTTGAGGTAGTGGATAACGCGATCGATGAAGCACTTGCCGGCTATTGTTCCGATATTATCGTCACTATTCATGATGACAACTCTGTTTCCGTGCAAGATGACGGCCGTGGTATTCCAGTAGATATCCACCCAGAGGAAGGGGTTTCTGCGGCAGAAGTTATTATGACCGTGCTTCATGCGGGTGGTAAATTCGATGATAACTCTTATAAAGTATCAGGTGGCTTGCACGGAGTGGGTGTTTCGGTAGTAAATGCACTTTCTGATAAATTGCAATTAACCATTCGTCGCCAAGGTCATGTGTACGAGCAATTCTATCACTTGGGTGAGCCTCAAGGGCCTTTAACTATTATCGGTGAAACTCAAACGACGGGTACAACCGTGCGTTTCTGGCCAAGTCCAGAAATCTTTGCAATTACAACTTTTGATTACAAAATTTTAGCAAAACGCCTACGTGAGCTTTCATTCTTAAACTCTGGCGTATCGATTCGTTTAATCGACAAACGTGATGGCACGGAAGATCACTTCCATTATGAAGGTGGTATTCAAGCATTCGTTGAATATTTAAATAAAAATAAAAATCCAATTCACCCAAAACCATTCTATTTTTCAGCTGAAAAAGACGGCATTGGGGTGGAAGTTGCATTGCAATGGAATGATGGCGTAAACGAAAACGTTTATTGCTTTACCAATAACATTCCACAACGTGATGGTGGTACTCACTTAGCCGGTTTCCGTAGTGCGTTAACGCGTAGTTTAAATAACTATATGGAAAGCGAAGGGTTACTAAAAAAAGAGAAAGTGAGCACTTCAGGTGACGATGCGCGTGAAGGTTTGGTGGCGATTATTTCGGTGAAAGTGCCCGATCCTAAATTCTCTTCACAAACAAAAGACAAATTAGTGTCTTCTGAAGTGAAAAG
>CABSXY010000211.1 GCA_902481695.1 uncultured Haemophilus sp.
GGATGTGTTGGAGAGGATGCTGAGAAAGAGAGGTCAGTAAACCAAGGTGCATTAGGATAGTGCGCTGTTCGAATGGCATTAAAATTATGCTGTTTCATTAAGCGTAAATCTTGCAACGCTTGTTTGCGACTGATGGCATAACCGGTTTTCGGATCGCTATCGTGACGATTCACACCTTTAAACTTAATCGCTTGTCCATTAAATAGCATGACGCCATTCTTGACTTCAATATGACGCAAGCCGACCTTTTGACAAATCACTTCTGATCCATATTGCAAAATCAACGTGTATAAACGAGGGTTCTCCGCATGCCATAATTGTGCATTTTCAATTTCAGCATGAAATGCATGCCCTTTTTGTTCAATTATCAATTTGCCTTGAGGATCAAATAATTGCCAAGAAATGGATTGTTCACATTCTGTAAACTGACAGGCTACATGTAATAGAGCCTTAGTAAGCTCTTGATTCAATTGCATTTGAATGAAGAAATCTTGTAAGTAATTTTTTTCTCGCTCTAACAGATAAACATCTCGAAAAATACCAGACATTCGGAATTTGTCTTGATCCTCCAAATAACTACCATCACACCATTTCAACACGAGAACATGTAAATGATTTTCCCCTTGTTGTAAAAAGTCAGTGATATCAAATTCGCTAGTGCAATGACTAATTTGGCTATATCCTACAAATTGTTGATTCACATAGACAAATAAACAACTGTCTACCCCTTCAAAATTTAAGAGATAGCGTTTTTCGGCATTGATTTCGACATTAAAGACACGATGATACAAACCACAAGGATTTTCAATGGGCACATAAGGCGGATCAAAAGGGAAAGGATAATTTACGTTGGTATATTGATGATTATCATAACCATGATTTTGCCAATTGGAAGGAACAGGGATTTTATCTGTAAATGAAAAATGAAGGAAATCTTGAGGCAAGTGAGTATAGCTTTCAAAATAAGCAAAATCCCATTCACCATTTAGTAAGGTAAAGTAAGGGGAAAATTCTCGTGTCTTTTTAACCGCACTTTCTGTTGAAGAAAAAGGAATAAAATAAGCATGATGTGGTGTGGTATTCACGTGCAAGGTTTGCGGATCTTCAAAATAGCGAGGCAACAACATAAAAACTCCCAATGCAATTTAGACACATAAAAAAGGGCGCCAGAATGACGCCCACTATACCTAAAATCGTCGACTAATCTAGCGATAAGTTCACAAATCGTGATACTTATCACATTAATTTTTATGGCAATTTTGCCAAGAAGGCATAACCGCCTTTTTCACTCATTATCTTAACGTTAGAAGCCGCTGTAATGAATGCTGACTCACCTTGTTTCAATATAAGTGCGGTTGATTTTTCTTGTATTTTCAACTCACCTTGCATCACCAACAAAATACCTGCACTTTGAAGATTGACTTTAGTATGCTGTTCTGGTTCAACACGAATTTGAGCTAAAGCAAAATCGTTTACTGGCGTTTTATAAGTAAATTCTGACTGATTTTGAGGCGCGGCTGAGATAATTTGAGGTATTACTTCTCGACAATCGACAATTTTTAATAATTCGACAATATCGACATATTTTGGTGTTAAGCCACCACGAATCACATTATCGGAACAGGCCATTAACTCCACGTTTTGTCCGCGAAGGTAAGCATGAGGAATGCCTGCATCCTGGAAAATACCTTCCCCTTCTTTCAAATGTACGATATTAAAGAGATAAAAACACACCAAGCCAGCATCTAATTTTTCAGGCGAAATTGCCATGGCTTCCATGGTATAAAGCACCCAATAATCAGGATTATCAAGTGCCAACTCGCCATTTTTATAAGGCTGTTGGTTGGCTTCAATAATGGGTAATAGCCAACTTGCGAGCATTGATTGATCCGCTAACATCACATCTGCATAAAATTCAGCAAGGCTTTGTATGCTTAGTTTTTCAGCCAAAGGTTGCAAAGAGGGGCGTGCATTTAATGTGGTAAGGATTTGAGCTTTTGTTTTAAAACCATGTAAAAGCCAGAAATCAGATAAGGCAATCATCATTTCTGGTTTATGATTTCTATCTTTATAAGTCCGCGTGCTGTCTGTTAATGCCACGCCTTTTGTATTTTCAGCCTCAAAGCCCTTTTCAGCTTGGGTTTTAGTCGGATGCAATTGAATCGATAATGGCTTTTCAACATCTAAAATCTTTAACAAATAAGGCAGTTCATCACCAAATTGCTGACGGCTTAGCTGTCCTAGTGCGGTCGGATTTTGCAATAAAAATTCAATAAGGGATTGCTTACCTGTTACATCCTCAATTTCAGAAGGTGCTGATGGATGAGCACCTAACCACCACTCTGCACAAGGTTGATCTTTCGCTGAATGTAATCCAATCAATGATGCAATATAATTTTTTCCGCCCCATGCATAATGCTGTACTTGACCAGTTAATCGATAAATCATCTTTACCTTCTTTAAAAAAGAATAAGGATAAAAAAATCCGCTTATTTAAAGCGGATCTTTTAGTCTATAAATCTTATTTTGTTAAACTTAAAACAACAGATTCCCCAGCAATCACTTCACCAGATTTTTTCTCGATAGATGAAATTTCATCCATGTTAGAGATAACCACTGGTGTTAAAACTGATTTTGCTTTTGATTCTAATGTTGCTAAATCAAATTCGATTACTGTGTCGCCGCGTTTTACGCTTTGACCTTCGTGTGCGATGCGAGTGAATCCTTCACCTTTTAATTCAACGGTATCAATACCGAAGTGAACGAATAATTCAACACCCTCTTTTGATTCCATTGAAAAAGCGTGATTGGTTTCAAAAATTTTACCAATTACACCATCAACAGGCGCCACGATTTTGTTACCTGTTGGACGAATTGCGATACCATCACCCACGATTTTTTCAGAGAAAACAACATCTGGTACATCTTCGATATTCACAATCTCACCAGAAAGTGGCGCATAAATTTC
>CABSXY010000212.1 GCA_902481695.1 uncultured Haemophilus sp.
ATATTTTTCTTAGTCAAAGATAATACCTCAAATTATTTAAATTTATCTGCATATTTTTCAGTATTAATCCAAGAATGATTTTGTTCCCAAGTAAACCGCCATTTTCTTACAGGACCAGCCATAACATTTAAATAATAATTGTCATAACCTGCAATAGTTGCAACCGGATGGTATCCTTTTGGTACTTGAACAACATCCCCATCATACACTGCCATACATTCATCTAGTGAACGATCATCAGTATAAACTCGTTGTAATGCAAAACCCTGTGATGGTGAGAAACGATGATAGTAGGTTTCTTCCAAATAGGTTTCAGTCGGAGAGTTTTTATCATCGTGTTTGTGGCTAGGGAAAGAACTCGTATTACCTTCATCTGTAAATACTTCAACAACCAATAAGGCATCTGCGGTTTCAGTTTCAGGGAGAATATTATGTACTAAGCGTTTATTATTTCCATATCCGCGTTTTTCTACGCCAACATCCTCAGGTTTAATTAAGCGAATGGGTAAACTACCTTGGCTTGGTGCTCTACAAACAGCCAATTCTAAATAACTTTCAGCTTTGATTTGTACTTTTTGTTGGTGTGGAACATAGACTGAATAAGGTGGAATGCGCTCAAATGGGGAGGCGCGATTACCAATATGCTCGAAAGTGGCTTGGGATGTAACAATAGTAGCCTTACCAGCAACGAGAACAAAACAGGTTTCAGTATTTTCAGTATCAAAAGTTAGTTCTTGCTCTTCTTGTAGATGGTACATTTCAAAACCAACGTTCTCCCAATTTGCTGTTTTTGGGGTGATTTTTTGTACTTCACCATTCTTTTCAGGATGATCTTTTCGTGATTTGGATAGTAAATAACTCATTTCATGCTCCTAAAATAGCCCAATAACCTTTTAAGATAATACTCTGTTCACTGAATTAATCTAGCGAGATTTCTAAAAAATCAGACATAGATCACATAAATAAAATAAATTATCCATTATTTCTATAAATGAATTGAAAAGTTCAATTTATTTACATACTCTATACTAGATTTAAGTAATGAGTATTGCTGTTTTATACAAGTTTATTATTCATTTGTCGCATCTTAATTTCTGAAACTGTATGAAGGAGTTCAAAATGGAAACTGTTTATAACTTTATTAATGGTAAACAAGTGCCAAGCAGAGGGACAAAAGCGCATCCAATTTATAATCCAGCCACAGGTGAACAAATTCGCCAAGTGATTATGAGTACTCCGGATGATGTAAATGAAGCTGTAGAAGTAGCACATAAAGCGTTTGCTGATTGGTCAGCAACCTCTCCGCTACGTCGTGCCCGGATTATGTTTAAATTTAAAGAATTGCTAGAAAGAGATTGGGATTCATTAGCTCGTTTAATTGTTGAGGAGCATGGTAAAGTTTATTCTGATGCTTGTGGTGAATTGACTCGTGGTTTGGAAGTTGTTGAATTCTCATGCGGTATTCCTCATTTATTAAAAGGTGAATTTTCAGAGCAAGCAGGACGTGGCATCGATATTCATTCATCTTTGCAACCACTAGGGGTAACAGTTGGTATTACGCCATTTAACTTCCCTGCAATGGTGCCAATGTGGATGTTCCCAATTGCATTAGCTTGCGGCAATACATTCATTTTAAAACCAGCTAAAGCAGATCCTTCTTTATCTATTCGTTTAACTGAAATGTTAAAAGAAGCAGGTTTACCAGATGGCGTATTTAATGTGGTGCATGGTGATCGTCACGATAATGAAATTTTATTGCGAGATCCGCGTGTTCATGCGGTGAGTTTTGTGGGTTCTACACCAGCGGCAGCACATGTATATAAAGTTGGTTCAGAATTTGGCAAGCGTGTACAAACTTTTGGTGCAGCGAAAAACCATGCATTAATTATGCCAGACGCAGATATTGAATCTACTGCAAATGCTTTATTAGGTGCCGCATTTGGTGCGGCGGGAGAACGTTGTATGGCATTGGCATTGGCGGTTACGATTGATGATGAAACTGCAGATAAATTAGTGGCAGCTTTAAAACCAAAAGTAGAAGCACTTCGTTATGGTCCAGGTATTCCAAAAGATGGTGAAAAAGAAATGGATTTTGGTCCATTAATTACTCAGCAACATCTCAACAATGTGACAAATTATATTACAACTGGTGTGGAAGAAGGTGCAACACTTCTTGTTGATGGTCGAGGTAAAAAGCCAGTTGGTCATGAGAATGGTTTCTTTATCGGGGGTTCCTTGTTCGATAATGTCACTTCCGATATGGTGATTTATAAAGAAGAGATTTTTGGACCTGTATTGGGAATTGTCAGAGCAAAAAGCTTTGAAGAAGCAATGAAGTTAATTAATGAACACCCTTATGGAAATGGTACCGCTATCTTTACCTCTGATGGTGGTGCTGCTCGTGAGTTTGCATATCATGTTCAGGCAGGTATGGTGGGTATTAACGTGCCAATTCCAGTACCAATGTCATTCCATTGTTTCGGTGGTTGGAAACATTCATCTTACAGTACCTTGAACGTTTATGGTCCGGATGGTGTTCGTTTCTATACGAAGATGAAAACAACGACAACACGTTGGCCAAATAAATATGTAATTGAAAACGCTGCATTTAGTATGCCGACACTGTAATTAACATAATTTTTTAAATCATAAAGAGGAGATAATTGCGTTGAGAATGTTATCTCCTCTTATTCTATGCAATAAATAGTAAGGATATCGTATGAAACAGGTTCGTATTGGTTTGGTGGGTACCGGATATATCGGTCGTTGTCATGCTATTGCTTATGCTCAGGCACCAACAGTATTTCCACTTGATGCTGAGTTGGTTCTGGAATATTTAGCCGAGATTACTCCTGAATTAGCAGAGAAAAAGGCAAAAGAATTCGGTTTTAAGCGTTTTACGGGCGATTGGAGGGATATTGTGCAAGATCCAAATGTGGATGTAGTAGATATTTGCACT
>CABSXY010000213.1 GCA_902481695.1 uncultured Haemophilus sp.
AAATACCTACGCCGAATAAGGCGAAGATGATGTACATGGCGTTGATTTTTTTACGTAATAAATACATACATAAGAAGGTTAAACCTAACGCCGCAAGGCCAGGGAGAAGATCGTTTAACACGCTTTGTACGGTGGTCACCACTTCTTCGCCCATTTGGTTTTTATAGCGGGAAAGTTCTAATGGAATATTAATACTTGTCCATTTCGATACCAGTGAGCCCATGACAAAGAGACCAAGGATAGACGCCCCCTGCGTCAATTTTTGTAAGCGGCCGCCGCCCATATCGTTAACGATGGTAGTACCTTTTTCATAACCGTATTTGAAACCATACCAACGAGTTACTGCACGGCAAAGGTTGATACCGATGAAGAAAAGTAATGGTCCTAAAAGGCTACCGGTAATGGCTAAACCTGCACCAAGCGCGGCTAATACAGGACGCAATGTACCCCAGAAAATTGGGTCACCCACACCGGCTAATGGTCCCATTAAACCAACTTTCACCCCGCTGATTGCAGAGTCATCAATATCGTTACCGTTCGCACGTTCTTGTTCCATCGCGGCGGTAACACCGATGATAGATGATGCTACCCAAGGTTGGGTGTTGAAGAATTCTAAGTGGCGTTTTAATGCTGCAGCTTGATCTTCTTTTTTGCTGTAAAGACGTTTAATAGCTGGGATCATAGATACACAGAAACCCATTGCTTGCATACGTTCAAAGTTGAAGGAACCTAGCAAGAAAGTTGAACGCCAGTAAGTGCTACGAATATCGCCTTTTGTTAATGATTTTTTAGTTTGTTCAGTCATAATTTCTTCCTTATAGTCCTTCAAGTTCATCGTCAGCTAATTCACGTTTTGCAATTGCTTGTGGCGCAGTTGATTGATGGAAACGTGGGTTTAATTGAATGTAAATCATCGCTAAGCATGTGCCTAAAATACCGAGACCGACAAGGTTATAATTGGTGAAAGAGGCGATCACGAAGCCTAGGAAGAAGAATGGCATTAATGCGCCTGCACGCATCATATTGATGACCATCGCATAACCGACGACCACGATAAAACCACCCGCGATTTGTAAACCACGAGTAACCACTTCAGGAATCGCATTCAATGCTTCAGTCACCGTATCCGTACCTGCTACTAACGCAACGAAGAAGGTTGGAATTGCCACGCGTAACGCTTGTAATGCAAGACCGCTAAAGTGACAGAATTCAATACCGCGGAAGTTGGCTTTTGCGGCAAAATCATCGGCTTTGTGTTGAAGGAAGATAGTTAAAGTACGAACAAAGATAGTTAATACTTGACCTGCTGCCGCTACCGGAATCGCAATCGCTAATGCGCTACCTTTATCTTGGCCGCCTTTGATGACGAGGATAGTTGCAATCACACTGGCTAATGCCGCATCTGGTGCCATTGCCGCACCCACGTTCATCCAGCCTAATGCCACTAATTCAAGGGTACCACCGACAATAATACCGGTTTCTAAATTACCTAATACTAAACCGATTAGGGTACAAGCAACTAAAGGACGATGGGTTTGACGTTCGTCCAATACACTCCCCATACCGCAAATGGCGGCAACGAGCGTGACTAAAATAATTTCCATTGTTGTCATAATGAATTGTCCTCGTAATTAAAATTGAATCGCATCAAGCTCTTTGTGTGTGAGCATTGATTTCGGGCTGCTCGCCACTTGTTGTAAGCTTAATTCCACGCCTTTATCTAAAAGCTGTTTAAATGCCGCTACATCTGTTGGGTTGACGGCAACCGCTTGAGAAATAAGTTTATCGCCTTCGCGATAGGTCATACCGCCCACATTGACCTCATCAATTTTCACGCCACCCTCGATTAAACGCAGGATGTCTGTTGGGTTGGTTACCAACCAAAGAATGTTTTTACCTGCATATTTCGGGTTATGATACACCTTAATGGCTTTTTCTACTGGAATCACATAAGCTTTCAAATGTTCAGGCGCGATTTGGAGTAACAGATCACGACGAAGTGGATCATTCGCCACATCATCATTTACCGCAAAAATCGCTTCACATTTCACCGCTTTCGCCCAAGAGGTTGCTACTTGACCGTGGATTAAACGGCTATCAATACGCAATAAGGAAATGTTCATATTGCCGGAAAGTGAGGTTGGATTTGGAGCGGTTTTTGGTACTTCAGCTGGTTTAGCGGCTGGCGTTGGAGCAGGTTTGCTTTCTTTAGGTTGACGGAAGGATTTTACGGCAGCGACCCCGACTTCTTTCGCGGTTTCTACCAATTCATCTAAGCTAGCACCATCTTTAGCATCAAGCACTTCTAGCAACATCGGTAGATTAATGCCAGTGACGATATCGGTATTATCCCTTTCACTGGCGACTCGGCTTGCCGCGTTATAAGGGCTACCACCAAATAAATCGACCAAAAAGAGCACTGGTTCATTTTCAGGCAGCGTGGCAATAATCGCATTGTATTTCTCGATTAAATGCTCACCGCCTTCACCCGGTAAGAAAGTCACGACATGGCAGTTTTCATCTTCGCCATACACCATAGCGGCGGAGTTGACGATTTCTTCAGAAAACTTACCGTGCGTTGCAACGATAATGTGGGTCATGGATATTCCTCCCATTGAGTTGATAAAATCAGTCTATTTTGCTTTCAATACGCATTACGCAAACGATTGCTCCGAATGGAGTTTAGTGTATGGATTTGAAGATTACCGTCAAATAAAGAATAGTCAAATAGTGATCGAGATCAAATAAACAGGTAAGATGACTTACAACTTTTGAGGTATTTATGAATGAAATGCAAAGTGCGGTAGATTTTTTGATTATTTTTCAGAATAGAAAGCATTTCGCGACAAGATAAATAGGAAAAGGTTAAAATAAGCCAAATTTTATGTTGGGAGTCTCGATGTTTTTTGTTTATCTCATCGTCGCTTTA
>CABSXY010000214.1 GCA_902481695.1 uncultured Haemophilus sp.
GCAGATAAACTAGAAGTGCGTCATCAAGTGGGTAAAGGTTCTGTTGAAAGTGTGACCGCACTTTATGGTGAACATGCCGGTTCGGTCAAAATTACAGAATTTATTGATGATATGGCAGAAGCCTATGCCTGGGCGGATGTGGTGATTTGTCGTTCTGGTGCCTTAACAGTATGTGAATTAGCTGCAGTAGGGACCCCAGCAATTTTCGTACCATTCCAGCATAAAGATCAGCAACAATATTTAAATGCAAAATATCTTGCCGATGTCGGTGCAGCAAAAATCGTTCAGCAAAATGAATTAAATGCGGATGTGTTAGTTGATTTCTTAGAAAAAACAGATCGTGAAACCTTGTTAGTGATGGCGATTAAAGCAAAAGAAATGTCAGCACCATTAGCGGCTAAACGTGTAGCTGATGTCATCGTAGAGAATGCGAAATAAGAACAGAGAAGTTAAGGGGAGTAAATAAATCCTTAATCTAAAAGTGCGGTTAAAAATAAAGGTGAAATAATATGAAACATATTTCGGACGAAATTAGAAAGATTATCCCTGAGATGCGTCGGGTTCAACAAATTCATTTCATTGGTATCGGTGGTGCTGGTATGAGTGGAATTGCCGAAATTTTATTAAATGAAGGTTATGATATCTCTGGTTCCGATATTGCAGATGGTGTTGTGACTCAGCGTCTTGCTCAAGCTGGCGCAAAAATTTTCATTGGTCACCAAGCGGAAAATGTGCAAGGGGCAAGTGTAGTAGTTGTATCAAGTGCGATCCATGAAGATAACCCTGAATTAATCGCCGCAAAACAAAATCGTATTCCAGTGATTCAGCGAGCACAAATGTTGGCTGAAATTATGCGTTTCCGTCATGGTATTGCGGTAGCAGGTACCCATGGTAAAACCACTACTACAGCTATGATTTCGATGATTTATACTCAAGCGAAACTGGATCCAACTTTCGTTAATGGTGGTTTAGTTAAATCAGCCGGTAAAAATGCGCATTTAGGTGCAAGCCGTTATTTAATCGCTGAAGCAGATGAAAGTGATGCCTCTTTCTTACACTTACAGCCGATGGTTTCTGTGGTGACCAATATTGAACCGGATCATATGGATACCTATGAAGGTGACTTTGAGAAAATGAAAGCCACCTATGTAAAATTCTTACATAACTTACCGTTCTACGGTTTAGCGGTGATGTGCGCAGATGATGCGGTATTAATGGAACTTGTTCCTCAAGTTGGTCGCCAAGTATTAACCTATGGCTTCAGTGAACATGCTGATTATCGTATCGAAGATTATGAACAAACCGGTTTCCAAGGTCATTACACCGTAGTTTGTCCAAGTGGTGAACGTATTAATGTATTATTAAATGTACCGGGTAAACACAATGCGTTAAACGCAACCGCAGCACTTGCAGTAGCAAAAGAAGAAGGCATTGGCAATGAAGCAATTTTAGAAGCGCTTGCTGATTTCCAAGGTGCGGGCAGACGTTTCGACCAATTAGGCGAGTTTATTCGTCCAAATGGTAAAGTACGCTTAGTGGATGATTATGGTCATCACCCAACAGAAGTTGGCGTGACAATCAAAGCAGCACGTGAAGGCTGGGGAGATAAACGTATTGTGATGATTTTCCAACCACACCGTTATTCACGTACTCGCGATTTATTTGATGATTTCGTGCAGGTATTATCCCAAGTGGATGCATTGATTATGTTAGACGTGTATGCCGCAGGTGAAGCACCAATTGTCGGTGCAGATAGTAAAGCACTTTGTCGTTCTATTCGTAACCTAGGAAAAGTCGATCCAATTTTAGTTTCTGATACGGAACAACTCGGTGATGTGTTAGATCAAATTATTCAAGATGGCGATTTAATTCTTGCCCAAGGCGCGGGAAGTGTAAGCAAAATTTCTCGTGGTTTAGCAGAACGTTGGAAAGCATAAATACATCGAAAAATAACCGCACTTTTCAATGAAGAATAAAAGGAAAACAGGATAAAACAATGAATTTAAAACAAGAAAAAATTGCCGTGTTGTTAGGCGGCACATCAGCTGAACGTGAAGTATCTCTTAATTCTGGTGCAGCTGTGTTAAATGCATTAGTGAGTCAAGGCTATAATGCGCACGGTATCGATCCTAAAGAATATAATGTCGCGAATTTAAAGGCTGATGGTTTTGATCGTGTCTTTAACATTTTACATGGTCGCGGTGGTGAAGATGGCACCATGCAAGGTTTATTAGAACAAATTGGTTTGCCTTACACTGGTTGTGGCGTAATGGCTTCAGCATTAACTATGGATAAAATGCGTACCAAAATGTTGTGGAAAGCTTTTGGTTTACCTGTTGCTGACATGGAGATCGTGACCAAAGAAAACGCTCACGAACTAAACCCACAAGCTGTGGTCGAAAAATTAGGTTTACCTTTGATGGTTAAGCCGTCTCTTGAAGGTTCAAGTGTGGGTTTAACGAAAGTAAAAGTAGTTGAAGAATTAAAAAGTGCGGTCGATTATGCACTTAAATTTGATAACACCATTTTGATTGAAGAATGGTTAGCGGGTGATGAATTAACTGTGCCTGTTTTAGGTGGCGAAGTATTGCCGGCTGTTCGCATTGTGCCAGAAGGTGAGTTTTATGATTACGATGCGAAATATATTTCAGATAACACTCAATATTTTTGCCCTGCAGGTCTTTCAGCTGAGCGTGAGCAAGAATTAGCGAAATTAGTTAAACGAGCTTATGACGTCGTGGGTTGTCGTGGCTGGAGCCGCATTGATGTGATGACTGATGCACAAGGTAATTTCCGTTTAGTCGAAGTAAATACAAACCCTGGTATGACAAGTCACAGTTTATTCCCTAAATCTGCGTCAACAGTCGGTATTTCATTTGAACAACTCGTCGTGAAAATTTTGGAGTTGAGTGCGTAATG
>CABSXY010000215.1 GCA_902481695.1 uncultured Haemophilus sp.
TTAATCAATTCAATATCCGCCGTTGAACTTGGACCTGAGATAATATTGATACAAGATGGCATACGCTCGCCTTGTTGTGCTTTATCGTGTAATACTTTCGCTACTTGTGCAACACGTGGAAGTACTTGGCTTTTACGTACAACAACAATCGATTTTTCAGGTAATAAACTCACTGAACGTCCACGATCTGCACTAGAGAATAAGACGATTCCGCCAGTTTCCGCCAAACCATATTCTGCATAAACCACACCAAGATTAGCTTTTTCAGAAAAACTAATATTATCTTGTGCCGTTTCTGGTGACCATGTATGGCAAGCATAGTTCGCTTCAAGTGCGGTCAATCTTTCATCGGAATTAAGCACAACATCACCGCCGCCATATTTTTCACAGAGAGCAAGTAAGGTTTGTACTGCATCAGACTCTCTACACACATTTACATCCACCATCATGGTTTTCGCAGAATTGATAAATTCATTCGCTAAATCAACCGCACTTAAATGGGTTAAACGCTCAGTTGGGTATGTATTGACAGGGGCATCCATCGGTTCAGGTATGATAGCACGGGCTTTACCCATTTTCGCCGCTAATTTATTAAGAAAATTTTCGCGATTTTGTAAATCCATGCTTATTACCCTCTCTCTCTATTATTAAACCATTGACGGAAACTTTCACCATCTGCTTGTGGCAAATACTACCTGCTCTTTCTGCAACAGAGTTGACAACGCAGGGATACCTACGGTCACCAATGCACCAAATGTAATTGGTGCTTTCCCATTTTTGATCAGCTTACCCGCTAATTTTGCACCGATATTCACACCAGTTTTCCATAGTATTGGGTTGGCATTGGCTGTAGTGAAACCAAAAATAGATAAACGTTCCATCGCGGGAGTTTTACCTAACTCTACCATTTTCTCGCGGTGTTTTAAGATTAACTGTGCTAATGGAATACGCACCGGGCAGACCGAATTACACGCATTACATAAAGAACAAGCATACGGCAATTCTTTGAATTCATCATAGCCACCTAGTAACGGAGAAATCACTGCACCAATTGGACCCGGATAAATAGAACCATATCCATGACCACCGATTTGACGATATGCCGGACAAGTATTCAAACAAGCACCGCAACGGATACAACGTAAAACTTCTTGGAATTCAGACGCTAAAATATCTGAACGGCCATTATCCACAATAACCAAATGGAATTCTTCAGGACCGTCGGTTTCACCAGCAAGACGAGGACCAGTTAACCAAGTGTTATAACCAGTTAATTTCGCCCCTACTGCACTACGAGCAAGCATCGTAATTAACACATCAACTTCTTGAAAAGTTAGTACTAAACACACCATTCCCATCACTGCAATATGCGTTTTCGGCAAGGTCGTCGCTAAACGTAAGTTACCTTCGTTTGTCACCAAACAAACTGAGCCGGTCTCCGCTACGGCAAAGTTACAACCACTGATACCAATATCAGCTTCTAAAAAATCTTGACGAATTTTTTCACGTACGAAACGCGTCATATCTTCAGGCGTTTCCTCACCTTGATAGCCGAGTTTTTCAGACAAATCTTTGCGGATTTGGTGACGATCTTTATGGATTGCAGGCACAACGATATGGGATGGTTTATCACCTGAAATTTGTAATAGATATTCCCCCAAATCGGTTTCGATCACTTGCATGCCCTCTTTTTCAAGCACTTCATTTAAACCGATTTCTTCTGTCACCATGGATTTGGATTTTACGATTTTCTTCGCATTTTTCTCTAATGCTACTTTGCGAATATAAGCACTCGCTTCTTCGGCAGTTTCAGCAAAATACACTTTACCGCCATTTTCTATCACTTTTTCGCTCAATTGATACAAATAGGCGTCTAAATTAGCTAAAACATGGTTACGAATCTGTTTGGATAAATCACGCCATTCTTCCCAATGACCTAATTCGTCAACCATTTTTTGACGATTAGCCCCAATAGTTTCTTGGGCTTTCACTACCGCTTTACGCATGATAGTGTTATGTACTTCATGATCGACACGCGCTTTAAAAGGAAGATTACTGGTTTTCAATGACATCTTATTTCTCCCCTTGCATTAATACTTCCGCAATGTGCATCACTTTGATCTTGCTACCTTCGCGTTGTAAACGACCATCAATATTTAATAAACAACTTACATCTGCACCAATTAAATATTGTGGTTCAACCTCTTCAATATGCTCAACTTTTTCTTTTACCATTTCACCAGAAATCTCTGCCATTTTCACAGAGAAAGTTCCACCGAAGCCACAGCAAGTTTGTTGATTATGAATAGAAAGAAGATCTAACCCTTTTACGCCTTTCAAGAGAGCGATTGGTTCATCAACAATGCCTAATTTACGAGTAAGGCTGCAAGAAGGGTGATAAACCGCTTTACCCGGCAAATAGGCACCTATATCTGTTACACCTAGTTTATTGACGATGAAATCTGTTAAATCACAGAAACGTGCAACGACCTTTTTCGCACGCTCAGCCCAATCTAACTCACCAACTTTGGTGAAATACTCAGGATAGTTTTTGATAGCATAAACACAAGAACCTGCTGGAGCAACGATTGGATAATCATTCACTTCAAAGGTTTCGACTAAGTTTTTCATGCCAGGGATGGCTTGTTTGGTGTAACCGCTGTTTAATGCTGGTTGCCCACAACATCCTTGTTTTTCAAGGAAGATAACATTACAACCGAGTTTTTCCAGTAGTAATACAGTGTTTTTTGCCACACCGCTCTTTACTACGTCGGCAATACAAGTAACGTAGAAATTTACGTTCATAAATAATTACTCCAACACTAATAGAAAATAAAAAGTAAAATATTCGAAAAAAGTTAAGCAACCGCCGACAAAGTGCGGTTGCATTTTGCCCCCATTTTC
>CABSXY010000216.1 GCA_902481695.1 uncultured Haemophilus sp.
TAGCTTATCGCCAAAAACATCATTGCTAATTAAATACTCAGAAAACAAAAGTGCGGTTAGAAAATCTCTTAAATTCTGACCGCACTTTGTATTTTAGGCTTAATTGGTTTCCACAAAGCTTAATGCTGTTTCAACCACTTCGATTCCCGCGCCTTGCTTAAAGGCATTTTCACTTAAATAGCGTCGCCATTGTCTTGCCCCTTTGCAGTTTTGGAATGCGCCGAGCATATGTCGAACGATATGATTTAAATAAACACCTTGGCTCAGTTGTTTTTCAATATAAGGGAACATGGCTTCCACCGCTTGTCTTGGTGTGACGATATCTGCATTTGCATCAAAAAGCATTTGATCAATATAGCCCAACAACGATGGATTTTGATAAGCCTCACGCCCAACCATCACGCCATCCACAAATTGTAAATGATATTTCATTTCTTCGATGGTTTTAATGCCGCCATTAATAGCAATGGTTAACTGTGGAAAATCTTTCTTTAATTGATAAACACGATCATAATCCAAAGGGGGAATCTCGCGATTCTCTTTTGGACTTAATCCTGAAAGCCAGGCTTTTCGTGCATGAACAATAAATTCTTGGCAGCCTGCATGATGAACTTTTTCGATAAAATCGCAGAGAAATTCATAGCTATCCAAATCATCAATGCCGATACGCGTTTTCACGGTCACAGAAATATTCACGATACGTTGCATTTCTGCAATACATTCTGCTACTAAATCTGCCTTTGCCATTAAGCAAGCACCAAACATACCATTTTGCACACGATCAGAAGGACAGCCCACATTCAGATTAATTTCATGATAGCCTCGTTCTTCGGCTAATTTGGCACAATGTCTAAGTTGTGCGGGATCACTTCCGCCAAGTTGTAGGGCAAGCGGGTTTTCTTGCAAATCAAAATCTAAATGATCGTATTTCGCATGAATAATGGCGGGAGCCGTGACCATTTCGGTATAAAGCAACGCATGTTTACTAAATTGGCGATGAAAATAGCGACAATGGCGTGTCGTCCAATCTAACATTGGCGCAACGGAAAAGCGTCCACGATAAAAGTGCGGTTGGTTTTCTGACATATTTTATTTCTCTTGAATCTCGTTACGGCGAAGATCTTCTGCTTGTTGTTCCTGCATTCGTTGACGGAAACGTCCAGCCGCAAAGTGGTAAAAAGGTTTCGGACTAAATTGGCGCGAAATTATGGAGGCAATGATACTGGAAATCAAGAGCCAAATCAGCACAGGTTGAGCCCCGGTCATTTCCATCACAACTACACTCGCTGTCACGGGGGATTGTGTGCCGCCGGCTAAAAAGGCAGCCATACATAAAATGACGAGGAAGCGTTGATCAACCATGCCATTGCTGATTTCCCATAACATGGTGCCAATGCCTGCACCGGTGGTGAGGGATGGCGTAAAAATCCCACCTGCGATACCATTCCAATACGTCGTAACTGTTGCGAAGAGTTTTAGTATCCCCACTTCAGGTGAAACAAGTTGTCCTTCCAATGCTCTTGCGACCACATTATAACCCGTTCCATAAGTTTGCCCTTCGCTGTAAGTGCCCATCGCGGCAAGTACTAAACCGAGCAATAAAGCAATGTAAATGGGGTGTTTGCGGATCCAATCACGCCATTTGAGTGGAGAGAGTCCCGCTAATCCTTTTGCAAGGAGTCGCCCAAATATACCGCCCAGTACGCCACAAACTACGCCACAAATGGCAAGCCAAAGATATAAATAAGGAATAGCTGTTGCGCCTTTATAGGCTGGAAAGTAAGGGCTATTGCCTTGAATCGCTACCAAAATAAAACCCGCTGCTAATACCCCAAGTAATACGCGGCGTTCCCAGCGTAACATCACGCCTCGACCCAATTCTTCAATGGCAAAAATTACCCCTGCCAAAGGGGCATTAAATGCGGCAGCAAGACCGCCTGCTGCACCGGTTGCGATGAGTTCATTCGTACTTAATCCGCGGAAAGCAAAGTTATATTTACGACAGAAATTTCCCCAACTCAGCATAACAGCAGCACCGACTTGAACAGAAGGGCCTTCTCGTCCAACAGACGCACCGATAACCATTGCAAAAAAAGTAAGCGGAATTTTCCAAATGGTTTGGCGAAATTTAACCAGTTTCGTTTTATAGCCATTGTAAGGAAGATTAATGGAGGCTATCACTTGTGGAATACCGCTACCACCAACATAAGGCGTGTATTTAGCGGTAAACCAGGTGAGAAAAGCAAGACCAAGCGGTAAAACAATCCAAACGGCGAGAGGGTATTTAGCAGACCAATAGGCATTAAATTCAAGTCCGATATCGGCTAGCTTGGCAAATCCAAAGGAAAAAAGGGCAACAAATGTCGCACCAATCAGTAAACATACGAATTCGAGTGTTTTATGAGAAATACGATGGGTTTGTCGAAGCTTTTTATGATAGAAATAACGTAAGTGAAAAATAAATGAACGTAACATAATGATTGCCAACAAAATAATTCTGTTTGAAATTATAAAACCCTGGGTTCAGGCAGGCAATTGATTTGGAAAAAGAGAGTTAAAACTAAATGAATTAAATATCTTGAAGATAATGTATGAAATGTAAAGATGGGATGGAATAAATTATTTTAAAATCATATAATTGTAGAAGATCTTTTAAGCTAAGTCAGAATTCACTACACTTGGATCAATAATTATAAGGATTCTATTATGAAAAAAATACTATTTATCTCTATGTTTAGCTGTTTCCTAACTTGTACTGAAGTACAAGCATCTATAGCAAATTCCACCAGTTCGAGTAGTCAATTTAATCAAATTTCTACTAATTTAAGTAATGAAGAATTTGGCAAACATATTCTCAAAAAAGTTTATCCGAGAGCTGTATACGATAAAT
>CABSXY010000217.1 GCA_902481695.1 uncultured Haemophilus sp.
GGTCGTTTCCCAAAAATGAAACAAGCCCTTTATGTAGATAGTGTGAGTGCGGTAGTAGGTTCTTATATCGGCACCTCAGCTATCAGTACCTATATTGAAAGTGGCGCTGGGGTTTCTGTCGGAGGTAGAACAGGTTTAACGGCGGTGACAGTCGGTGTTTTATTCTTACTCACTATTTTCTTTTCACCACTGGCTAGTGTCGTACCAGCTTATGCAACCGCAGGGGCATTAGTCTATGTAGGGATTTTAATGGCATCCAGTCTTATCCGTGTACACTGGGATGATTTAACCGAAGCCACCCCTGCTTTCATCACTGCAGCGATGATGCCATTTACTTATTCAATTACTGAGGGCATCGCATTTGGCTTTATTAGTTATTGCGTCATGAAGGCCTGTACAGGTAGAATACGTGAGGTCAATGCCCCTGTGTGGGTGGTGTCTTTATTATTTGTGGCCAAATTTGTTTGGGTTGGCTGATTTCATAAAGGCGTAATTTATTACGCCTTTTTATAGCATTACAACAAGGAGTGCGTCATGCAAAATATTCTTTTTATCGTCAATGATTCCACATATAGCGGAGAAAAAACCTTCAACGCTGTTCGTTTCGCCATCAATATGAAAGAAGAGCACAGCAAGGATGTGAATATTAAATTATTCTGCTTTTCTGATGCGATTTTATGCGGTATTGCTGGGCAAAACCCAAATGAAGGCTTCAATATCCAACAACTTATCGATATTTTAGCGGCACAAGGTGCTGAAATTAAATTATGCACCAGCTGCGTAAAAGCACGTGGTTTATTAGATGCTAAATTAATTGACGGCGTGACCCTTGGTACTCTAGATGATGTTTCTGAATGGACATTATGGGCGGATAAAGTTTTAACGTTCTAATTCCTGATAAAACTGACAAAATAAAAAGGTGTAATCAATAGATTGCACCTTTTTAATTCTATATAGTTGGTTTAAGTTTTTAAACCTCGCCACCAATGCCAACAAACTTCTCAACAAAAGCAACAATCTTTTGGAAAATGCTTTGTTTTTTCGTGAGATATTGCGGATTAAGCGGACTCATTTTCGGTAGGGCATCATTTAAATCCGTACCTTGTTCGCTAGCATATCCACGTTTTAAAGATACGTTAATATAACGCTTCGCAGCATCAATATTCAGCCCTTCACTGCTAATTAATTCGTCAGCTTCTTTCTGTTGCTCTTTTTGGGCAAATTGGAAGAAGGATTCAATAATACCGGCTTTATCGACAATGCTATCTAAGTCCGTTTGATTGATAAAATCTACGATTAAACTTTCTTTGGCGCGATTACCTAGGCTCGCTCGGATTGTAGTTCGAATTTCATCAATCAGCTCAGCTTTATTTTTCATTTTCTTGTTGTGTTCAAAAATCAATTCTAAGATGTAATCTAGATTGATTTCTTGGGATTTTAATAAATCCACTTCAAACACCACATCGTCCCAATCAATAGTCGATTTTGCTTTTTCCTCGCCATCTTTTTGACGACGGAGCCAATCCCGAATATCGTTGTAAGTCGAACGGTAATTTTGAATGCTACGTTCGCTTGGCATATCAATAGGTTGCATTTCAGCAAAAGCTTCGTCCGTTAAATAATATTTTTCTTTAAAGGCTTCAACGGCCTTTGCATCACTGGTATCGAGTGATTGAAATGCTTGTAAAACAGCGAACTCATCATAGTTTTGCAGAATATTTTCAACCCGCAAATATTCACCAAATAATTTTACAAAGTCTTTCTTGTCTTTTTCCGTTTGAATTTCATCTGGATCAGGGAAGCGTTCTTGCAACTCAGCAATAACTTCTAAATACCCGCGACGGGCAACACCCGCATCGGTAAAGCCTTCCATATATTCTTGGTAACTTTTTTCTAATACGATATTGCGTGTATTGGATTTACCGAAAAGGGTAATCGCATCAATGGTATCTTGTTCCAAATCACGGAAAGTGACGATATTGCCAAAACTTTTGGTGCTGTTGTAAATGCGGTTTGTACGAGAATAAGCTTGAATCAAACCATGGTAACGTAAGTTTTTATCTACAAATAACGTGTTTAAGGTTGGGGCATCAAAACCGGTTAAAAACATTCCAACGACAATCAGTAAATCCACTTCTTTGTTTTTGACGCGTTTGGCGAGATCACGATAGTAGTTTTGGAACGATTTCGCATCCACATCATAATTGGTGGCAAAATAGCCGTTGTAATCATCAATAGCAGATTTTAAAAATTCCTTAGCCGAGGAGTTCATCGCTTCCACTTCAAAACTTTCATCAACAATATCGCCAATCGCATCTTGCTCTTCATTAGCGGCAAACGAAAAGATTGTTGCAATTTTAAGTGGATTTTTGACCGCACTTTGTAACTGTTTAAATGTTTGATAATAAGCTTTGGCCGCATCCACGCTACTTACCGCAAACATCGCATTAAAGCCATTGTTACCCGCATTAAAGCGATGGGTCTTTTGCTTGAAATTATCTAGAACATATTGGGCAATTTGCTCAATACGTTTAGGTTGTAAAAAGGCTTGTTTTTTCTCGAGTTTTGTTAGCTCTTCAAGATTCTTTTCAGTTTCAATGCTCTTGAATTGTGGCCGTACATCATTGTAATCCACTTTAAATTTCAACACTTTTTCATCACGAATCGCATCGGTGATAATGTAAGAGTGGAGTTCAATGCCAAAAACACTCGCTGTAGTTTCAGCACCTAATGCGTTAGTTGGGAAAATAGGCGTGCCGGTAAATCCAAATTGATAGTATTTTTTAAATTTTCTCGTTAGATTTTTTTGCGCTTCACCAAATTGAGAACGATGGCATTCATCAAAGATAAAAACGACCTGTTTATCGTAAATCGGTAATTTATCT
>CABSXY010000218.1 GCA_902481695.1 uncultured Haemophilus sp.
TAAGCGCCATGATCTAAAACTGTCCCTACAGATTGACCACCTGTAGATTGCCAAGCCGATTGACCATGTAAGATATCATCCTTAGTGAACAATACTTGTCCATCTTGAGATACATACGCAGTCGGCACTGGCGGTGCTTGATGATACACATCAGTACCTAGATAACCAAGAATTGAAAAACCGATAATAAGAACGGCTACTACGGCTATCCAATACTTTTTGTATTCACCCATCACATTACCTCCTTTTCTAAAAAACACAAAAGGAGGGCTTTTGCCCTCCTCATCTATACTATACCGCTAATACTATTCTAAGTCTGTAGCTCTAGTTACACATGCGTATTTTTTTACCTTGAATTGTCAAGTCAAATGCAACTCTACTGAATGATAAACCTCGTATGGAGTTTTCCAATTTAAGCATTTGCGCGGCCTAAGATTTATTTCTTTCATTTTTGCTTCAACATAGCTATCTGATTGATTAATATCCACAGTTTTCGGGAAATATTCTCTAAGCAATCCATTGGTGTTTTCGTTTGTTCCTCTTTGCCAAGGATGATGTGGAAATGGAAAATAAAATTCTACTAAATTCAACTCCTGACTAATTTCTGCATGTTTAGAAAACTCTTTCCCTCTATCTGGAGTTATTGTTTCTAGAGGTTGATTTTTTAAAAGCTTAATCATCGCTTGTTTGACTAAAAATGCATTCTTTTTTGCAATTTTTTTACATAGCAGATACCTACTTTTTCGATCAGTTAATGTTACTAAGCAAGCCTTACCAGTCTGCCCCATAAGTGTATCAGCCTCCCAATCACCTAATCGTTCTCGATTATTTGCAGGAGCTGGTCTATCTGTAATTAAATTACTAATTTGAATTTTTCCACGTCTTTCTTCATAATTTTTTGTATGACGACTTTTACCACGATGTCGTAGTTTGCGAACAACTCCTCTATTTCCATGTGATAATTCTTTTTCATCAAAACGACCATTATATATTTCCCTGTAAATTGTATTGTAACTAATAGTGAAGCTTGAATTTTCAAATTTCAATCGAGAGGAGATCTGTTCCGGAGACCATTGATGTCTCAAAAATAAATTCTTTACACATTCATATAGACTTGGATTATCTAGCTTTTTTCTTGGTTTACAATTAAAGCGTCTATTTTTATATCTGTCATGGGCTTCACAAGGTATGTACTCGCCATTTTGACTATTTCTTTTGATTTCTCTTGATATAGACGATTTATTTTTCCCAAGTAAAATTGAAATTTCTGTTTGATTTTTTCCTATATCAATAAAATGTTTTAGAATTTCGCGCTCTTTTAGTGTAAAATGAGTATAATGATTCATGGCTCCTCCTGATTTTTAGATGTCTTTGCAAACACTATTTTATCAGAAAGCCATGAATCTTTTTTAGTTGCACTTAGATTATAAATTCAAGGCAAAAAAATAAGCATATAAGGCTCACATGCTTTACAATAAAAGTGTCAAAGTCCTAAAGAAAGGATGTGAGCTTATATGCCTACTACTGATTATACTGAATTTTTACATAATGTAAAACAAGAATATATTACAAATAGCTATGAATTAGACGGAATATTTATTTTTGACATAGAATTACCAGCAACATCACATATTTGCCCAAAGTGTGGAGAAAGCACAAAGCATATTAAGGATTACCGCATACGTACTGTAAAGTTTGGAAAAGTACAACGAGGTCCACTAATTGGAAAATACAGACAGCGTCGGTATATTTGTCCGCATTGTGGTCATTCTTTTGCTGAAAGCAATCCATTTGTACGAAAACATATGCAACTAAGTGTAACTAATATTAGAATGCTATTTGATAAACTTACTGAAAGTGTAACCTATACAGCTATTGCTAACGAGTGTGATACATCTATTACTACAGTATTACGTTATTGCTCTATGATCACTATACCTAAGCCCAAGACCTTACCCACTGTGATTGGTATTGATGAGTTTAAAGGAAATGCAGAAGGCTACCAATACCAAGTTAATTTAACTAATCCAGATACACATGAAATATTAGATATTTTACCGAAACGTGATACGCAAGCATTAATCCACTATTTTGCATCATTTAAACATAAGGATCGCCTACAAGTTAAGTTTATTGTAATGGATATGTCCATACAATTTAAGCGCATCATGGAGGCGCTATTTCCACATGCGCATATTATCTGTGATCGATACCATGTATGTCGACTTGTAGATTGGGCGGTAGAGCGAGTTAGAAAGCGTGAGCAACATAAACTGGCTGCTTATTCACGTATGTTAAAACAGAATCGACGTGTACTAATGAAGCATCCAGACCATTTAACGGAAGCCGAACATATTAAACTATGTGAAATACTCAGAATATCTGATGATTTACGAAAAGCATATGCTTTAAAACTTTCTTTTAGAAAAATCTTTTCAATCTATGGTAAACAAAGAATAGCTGCACATTTAACGCATTGGTTGGAATTAGTAAAAGCATCTGGCTTAAATGAATTTAATAACTTCTTTACATCATTTCCTGCATGGATGACGCAATTAACTAATGCATTCTTACTTCCATATTCTAATGGATACACAGAAGGAACTAACAACAAAATTAAAGTATTAAAACGGATAAGCTATGGACTTCGCCACTTTGGTAGATTTAGAGTACGTATTCTACTTTTGAGCAAAAAGAATGGCACCAACCATAACTATGATTGGTGCCAAAGAAGACTCGTAGGGTGAATACCCCAACATTTGACAGAGAGCCAGAAAAACCCGCACCGTAGTGCGGGTTTATTTTGGTGGACCACCAGGGGTTCGAACCCTGGACACCCTGATTAAGAGTCAGGTGCTCTGCCAGCTGAGCTAGTGGTCCA
>CABSXY010000219.1 GCA_902481695.1 uncultured Haemophilus sp.
GAATTACAGCTTTTATTAGAACGAGTAAACTTCAATCCTGTACAAGATAAACTTTATCTTGTGGGAGATCTTGTGGCGCGTGGAGATAAATCACTTGAATGTCTTCGTTTTGTAAAATCACTTGGAAGTGCGGCGCAGACTGTCCTTGGTAATCACGATCTGCATCTAATTGCAACCGCACTGGGTATTAAAAAAGTGAAGCCTCGTGATCATGTCGATGCTATTTTTAATGCACCCGATTTTGATGAACTGATTCATTGGTTACGCCATCAGCCCTTACTTGTGCATAATGAAAAATTAAACTTCCTGATGGCACATGCAGGCATTTCGCCAGATTGGGATTTGGAAACCGCGAAATCTTGTGCAGCTGAAGTGGAACACATTTTACAGCATGGCGATTTTCATTATCTCATTGAAAATATGTATTCAGAAAAACCCGATCGTTGGTCGCCAGATTTGCAGGGCTTAGCGCGTCATCGTTACATTATTAATGCTTTCACTCGAATGCGTTTTTGCTATTCAGATCATCGCTTTGATTTTGCCTGTAAATCCTCTTTGAAAGATGCACTGGCGGAGCTTATACCTTGGTTTAATTTGGATAATCCTCTTTATAAACAGATCCCGATTGTATTTGGGCACTGGGCAAGTTTAGTCGATGAGAATCTCCTTCAAGGTATTTATGCCTTAGATACAGGTTGTGTGTGGAATAATCGAACGACTATGTTGCGTTGGGAAGATAAACAGCTCTTCACACAAAGTGCGGTCAAAAATTACTGTGATTTTTAAGGAAACACTATGCTCTCACTTAATGCTGAATCTTGCGAACTGTTCAATATTCCGTTCTACCAATTCGCCCAGATGAAGAAATTTTGTCCGGAAGATATTCCGGCGATCAAAGCTAATTACAAATTACATTGGGATAATTGGAAAGCGATTATCCAAGAAGTTGCAAAGCAACTCGGCATGCCTTTTGCAAAACCGCATATTGAAAGTTGGACCAATGGTTGGCAAGTCCGCGCGCATTTCTTCGCTTATTTTAAATATGAGTTTAATCAGAATTCTACAGCCATTTTTTCGGTGCTATTAAATCGTCGTCGGTTAAGAGTGTGTTTAGATTGGCATTGCTATCGTGCAGATCGCTCACAAATTAATCTGCAACAATATAATCAATGGCTTGATCAATTTGATTTCAAAGAATTTGCTGATTTTGATATTTGGCGAGAAGATGAAAGCGAATATGATGATTTTCGCCAAGTGAAAGCCATTTCTGAAAAAGATCTTCTCTTGCGTTCAGAGGACGATTTTTGGTGTATTGGGAAAAGTATTGAAAAAGATCAACTAAGCCAAATTGATCCTGTTTTATTTATCACGCAAACCATCCAACAATTACAACCGCTTTACGATCGCTGTCATCAATAAAGTGCGGTCAATTTCCATTAAATTTTTTCGTCTTGTTTATTTGTTATGCTATCATTACATTAGTTTAACATTTTTAACAATTTTGCTTTTAGGAGTACTTTATGAAAAACGTCGTGATCGTTGGCGGTGGCGCCGGCGGCATAGAGTTAGCGACATTTTTAGGCGACAAATTAGGTCGCAAAAAACAGGCTAAAGTGACGCTTGTGGATCGCAATGCGACCCACTTGTGGAAACCCTTATTACATGAAATTGCCACAGGTGTCATGGATGATGGCACGGATTCTCTGAGCTATCGTGCACATGGGAAAAACCACCATTTTAGCTTTGAACAAGGTTCGATCACGCGTATCAATCGTGAACAGAAATATGTTGAACTTGCCCCTGTTTATGGGCAAGAAGGCGATATGCTCGTGGTTGCGCGTCGTATTCCTTATGATTACTTAGTAATTGCAATTGGCAGTAAATCGAACGATTTTAATACAAAAGGCGTGGCAGATAACTGTATTTTCTTAGACAGCTCTGATCAAGCGCTTCGCTTCCAACAAAGAATGTTGGAATTATTCCTCAAATTCTCTGAAAACCGCGCATTAGATGATATTGGTGAAGAAGAATTTAAACAGAAATTAG
The DNA here is from genome assembly GCA_902481695.1 of uncultured Haemophilus sp. GTDB lineage: Bacteria > Pseudomonadota > Gammaproteobacteria > Enterobacterales > Pasteurellaceae > Haemophilus_D. Next base: position 2,047 of record CABSXY010000219.1, read on the forward strand.
TGGATGAGAGCAAAGTCAATATTGCGATTGTTGGCGGTGGTGCTACTGGTGTGGAATTGACCGCTGAGCTTTATCATGTGACTGAAGACTTATCTTCTTACGGTTACGGTAAAATTGATAATTCTTGCTTACAAGTCACTTTAGTTGAAGCAGGTCCTCGCTTATTACCTGCTCTACCTGAAAATTTATCTGCAGCGGTATTAGATGAATTGCAAGAGATGGGTGCAAACGTGAAATTAAATACAATGATCACGGAAGCCCAACCAAACACGCTTATTACCAAAGATGGCGAAGAAATTAAAGCTGATCTGATTGTGTGGGCAGCGGGTGTTCGTACCTCAACGGTGACACAGCAATTCGATGGATTAGAGCTTAATCGTATCAATCAATTAGTGGTAAAAGATACCCTTCAAACTACGGTAGATGATAGTATTTTTGCCATTGGCGACTGTGCAGCATTAATGCAACCAAACGGTAAATTAGTTCCGCCAAGAGCGCAAGCGGCACACCAAATGGCAAAAGCTTGTGCAAAAAATATCTTTGCACTTTTTGAGCAAAAACCATTAAAAGCATTCAAATACAACGATAAAGGAACCTTGGTTTCTCTTTCAAGCTTTACCGCATTGGGTAGCATCTCAAATAAATTTGGGAAAAACCCTCTGACTGTTCAAGGTAAATTTGCGCAATTTGCGTATGTGTCTTTATATCGTATGCATCAACATGCTTTGCATGGATGTATTAAGATTGGCTTGATTATTTTAGTGGATAAACTTAACCACTATTTAAAACCAAGATTGAAATTACATTAA
>CABSXY010000220.1 GCA_902481695.1 uncultured Haemophilus sp.
ACTAAAGTGACAATACGGCTTTTTCCACCTTTTGCAGGTTCAATTTCAAGACGAACTTTTGTTCCTTTTTTACCTTTGATTTTGTCAACGATATCTTCTAAACGCCAACCGATAATATCTTCGATTTCGCCTTTTTCTTGGCCCACACCAATGATTTTATCACCTGCTTGTAATTTTTTACTGCGTTCAGCTGGTGCGCCAGGCACTAAAGACTTAATGCTGGTTTCGTCATCTTCAGATTGTAATGTTGCACCAATCCCTTCTAAAGAAAGGTTCATGCTTTCATTAAAGCTTTTTGCAGTACGTGGTGCAAGGTAGCTTGTATGTGGGTCGATTTCTCGAGCAAAAGCATTAATATAAATTTGAACAATATCATCCGCTTTAGTTTGAGTTAATCGACGAATCGCTAAATTGTAACGTTTAGTGAGTTTTTCTTTAATTTCAGGCCATTTTTTATCTTTTAATTTCAGGCTGATTACATCATTTTTAACACGTTGTTCCCAAAGCTTGTTTACTTCTTCTTCGCTTGTAGGAAAAGGTGCTTTTTCACGGTCAATCTCAATTTGATCATTACCTTTTAAATCAGGTTCTTTATCTAATAAAGATAATGCATAAGCATAACGTTCATAGCGACGTTTCATCATCAGATCGTAAATCGCAAATGCAGCTGAAAGATCGCCCTCATTAAGTTGATCATCTAATTTAGAACCATATTTAGCACGTAAATCATCAATATCTGATTTTAAAAAGGTGTTATGGCTGTAATCTAAGCTTTTAATATAACGATCAAAAATCTTTTCGGAAAAGGCGTCATCAAGCTGGAATTTACGATAATGTGATTGTGTTAAACGTGTCGTTGCACGCTTTGTTGCTAACTGGTTTGCGTCAGTTGCGGAAGGAATCGTAATATCGCTTTGCTTTAATTTCGGCTGCACTGCAAATGTGTCAGACGAATGAAGAAATAACGCACCTAAAATTGCTGTCGCAATAAGACTTTTGGTTGTATGTAATTTCATTTAACCTTTCCCGATAAGAAATAAATTATTAGGCAAATAAACGATCTGCGGTGACTGTCATCACTAAACCATTTTCAAGTTCTACGCGTGCGCCATCTTTTTCCACATTTAATACGGTCGCATTTTTCGCTTGTTCAGCCACTTTCACTTTCACTTTGCTACCCGCAGAAAGTGTTGTGAAATCAACCGCACTTAGTTTTACTTGTGGCGCTTTTGGTTTGCGAGTTGCTTGATTTGAATTTGGTTTACGAGCAGGTCGTTTTTGTTGTGCTTTTTTCGCTGCTAATTCTGCTTTACGTTTTTCTGCAAATTTAGCTTTTGCTTCTGCTAATTGTTGTGCCGCATGAGAAACGTGTTCTGCGTCTAATACACCAGCAGGGTTGCCGTATAAATCTACACGCTCAGCTCCTTCACGGCAGCCGTGTAAATAGCGCCAGTTAGAAGTGTATTGACGTAAAGCCTGACGTAATTGAGTTTTGCTGACACGTTCATCATCTTTTAATGCTTCTGCAAGATCTTGGAAAAGACCAATTTTTAATGGTTTAGCTTCACCTTCTGCAATAAAGCAAAGTGGGAATTTTTCCACAAGATATGCAATGATCGCTTTTGTATCGGTTAATTTTTGAACGCCTTCAGCATTATTTTCAACTTGGGCTTCAACTTGAGAATCTGTCATTTCTGAGTTTTCCTAGGATAAAAAATAAAAACTTGCACAGTTTACCGCACTTTTATAAGGATTGACAATGGTTGGACAGAATAATTCCGCTTCTAATTCTAATGAATAACTTCACAAATTCCCTTAATTCAGGCTAAAATAGTCCACTTTTATAATTTCTGAAAACATAATGACAAAAACACCTGATTTTACTCATGCCACTTATAGACTAGTGCGTTGCATTGGATGCGATGCAACGGTGTCTGTTCGTCGTCCGCAAGCGGGGGAGTACGCTCAATGTCCTCGTTGCCATCAGAAATTGCAATCAGGAAGTCGTTGGTCACTTAAACGTTGTTCATTAATCGCCCTTTCTATCTTAATTTTAATGCCATTTGCTTTAGGCTATCCTTTATTGAGCTTAGATTTACTAGGTACTAAAATTGACGCTTCTGTTTGGAAAGGAATTTGGAAAATGGCAGTAGAGGGATATTCCTATACTGCATTTATGATTTTTATCTGTGCTGTTTTAATGCCTGTATCTTTTGCGATTTTAGTCATTATGTTGCAGCTTTCTAAATTACTCAAAATTAAGCCTCGTAATGTCTTATTATTTGTGGGATATATTAAGCCTTGGGTCATGTTTGACGTATATTTAGTTGCACTCGGTGTTACCATGTTTAAAGTGCGCGAATATGCCACTTTAGAAGTGGATGTGTATTTAATTGCTTTTGTTTTTACTGCACTTTTAACCACTTTATTGTTCATTAAAATTAATTTAGATGACTTGTGGCATGATTTTTATCCCGAGCAGAAACCGGTTACCAAAAGCGATAAACCGTTAGAACTTTGTACAGCCTGCGATTACACTTTTTTAAAAGAAGATCAAGAATACGATCACCGTCATCGAGCAATTTGTCCACGTTGTGCATCGCTTATTGAAATACCAGAGAGTGTAAAATTACAACGCGTTTGGGCGACATTAGTGGCGGGGATTATCATGCTTTTCCCCGCAAACTTGCTTCCAATATCTGGCGTTTATTTAACAGGAAGTTTGTCACAAGATACCTTGATGTCGGGCGTGATGTCATTTATAAGCATGGGCAGCTATTTTGTTGCTTTCGTGGTATTCTT
>CABSXY010000221.1 GCA_902481695.1 uncultured Haemophilus sp.
TGTTCACATGAGCGATTTAATGGCAGGCCGTTACAACTTAAACGATTTCAACGCGATGGTAGCCTGTGGTGGATTCTCTTACGGTGACGTATTAGGCGCGGGCGGCGGCTGGGCAAAATCCATTTTATTCAACCCACAATTACGCGATCAATTCAGCCAATTTTTCGCCAATGAAAACACCCTTTCATTAGGCGTATGTAACGGCTGTCAATTTATCTCCACCCTTGCAGAAATCATTCCTGGTGCAGAAAACTGGCCACGTTTCGTGCGTAATAAGTCAGAACGCTTTGAAGCGCGTGCTGCGATGGTGAAAATCAACGACACCAACTCATTGTGGTTTAAAGGTATGGCTGGCTCACATATGCCGATTGCTGTTTCTCATGGTGAAGGACGCGTGGAATTCAAAACACCTGAGAATTTGACCGCACTTCAAGCGCAAAACTTGATTGTGGCGCAATATATCGACAGCCATTTAAACGTGACTGAAACTTATCCAGCTAACCCGAATGGTTCAGCATTGGGTATTACCGCCATTTCTAACGTCGATGGTCGTATCGCCGCGATGATGCCACATCCAGAACGTGTATTCCGTGCTGTGAGCAACTCGTGGTATCCAGAAGATTGGTCTGAAGATGGTGCTTGGATGCGAATTTTTAGAAATGCGAGAGTGAATTTCAAATAATGTGAAATTGATCACGGAAAATTAATTAAAAATAAGAGATACTAAAAAATTGGTATCTCTTTTTTTATTGCATAAATCTGATCAATAAAAAATACCAACAATATTAGCGAGTAATATTGTTAATGATTTATATAAATATTTTATATAAAAATTCTTGGACATTATGTCCGTTATATCAATTGAACTATATAAGGAGTTCTGAATGAGTGCATTAGTTACATTGCTAGCTAATATTGTTGCGCCATTGCAACGTCAATTTATTAACTTTATCCGCATTGCGATTTGTGTGGTGATGGTTTGGATTGGAGGTTTAAAAGTTTGCCAATATGAGGCAGATGGTATTGCACACTTTGTGTCAAATAGTCCTTTCTTAAGCTTCCTTTACAAAAACGGTGCAAATGAAGTGACAAATGATAAGGGTGTTTTAGTGAAAGAATATACCTTATATAAAAACCCTGAAGGCAAAATGGTCGCAAAAAATATCGAATGGCATAAAGCCAACGGCACCTATACCGCTTCTTATATTATTGGTGCAATCATTGTGACAATTGGTATTTTAGTATTAGCGGGCATTTGGTCTCCAACATTAGGTTTATTCGGAGGCTTACTCACCTTTGGTATGTCGATAGTCACGCTGTCGTTCCTGATATTTACGCCAGAAACCTGGGTGCCGAATTTAGGCGGGGACTTCCCAACACCTAATTATGGCTTCCCATATCTCTCAGGTGCTGGCCGACTCGTGATTAAAGATATTATTATGATGGCGGGTGGCTTAGTTGCTGCAGCAGAATGTGCAAAACGTTATTTAGAGAATAAAAAGCAGTTTGCGTAGCAAATAGATTTCAAAAGGCTTGCTGAGATGAACGGCAAGCTTTTTTATTACAACTAAGATAAAGAAAATTAATAACAGGGAAGAGATTAATAGTATTTACAAGGTAATTGGCATGATAATTCCTCTAGGTCTTGTATTCAGTGTCCTAAGTAGATGATTGATCTGAAAATAGCGCTTGAATACTAATTCTTATGATTCGAGTGTTGAATTTTAAATAATAGAATCGATATATGTTTTTGTATAAAATAGTGGAGGTTATTTTATGTCTATAAAGGAAATTATTATTACAGCTTTAGTAGCATCAGCTTTTAGTACAATGGGTTTCTTTGGGGGTAGATATTTTGAGCAGAAAGACAAGAAACAAGTATTTGTAGAGCAAATATATAAGGGTTTATATGATAAAAACTCTGAAGTGTTTAATAAAATACAAGATGCTTACTCAAATTATCATCAAATGCTATCAGAAAAATATGGATTAACTTCTTATCAACTTAAAGAACCAACTGAAAAGTTTAAAGATGCAATAAATGATTATTCTAAATATTTGGGGGAACTTGAACGCTTTGGTAATTCAGGTCAAATAGAGGTTGCTAAGAGTTTATATAATTGGCTGATACATATTTATTCAGAATACGAAATGCAATATAACTTATCAGAAAGGTATCAGCGTAAAATAAGTAACTTATTATACAGTTCCTCAGCTTTTGATGATGCAGAATTAAAAAAACAATTAAAATTATTAGATGAAGAATTAGACAGGCTAATTCAGAGTGAAAATAGGATGTATTATGAAGTTAGTTTATACGAGTATCCGATGATTAAAGGATTAGAGCAATATTTAAACTACCAATTTCGTCATGCGATAGGGCTAGGAATAACAGAGGATATAGAGGAATCTATAAATAATTTATCAAAAATAAAATCTCATAAAAAAGAAAATGAGTATGTAGAGAGTGATTTACCTTTCGGACTTGCAAGGAGTAGGAGGTATTCATCTCCCACAATTAAATTTGAAGGTGATTTATCTGATTTAAAGATTATAGAAGAACTAATAAAAGAAGAGGTTAGGGGAAAGTTCATAATTCAAGCAATAGAACATGATGAAAATCTAAAAAAATTATTAGAGACTAGAAAGAAACAAAACAAAAAGTAAAGTCTTATAGTAATTATGCAGATATCGTTCATAAATATACATTCTGAATAAGAAAAAGCGGTCAAAAATCACAACGAATTTTG
>CABSXY010000222.1 GCA_902481695.1 uncultured Haemophilus sp.
TTTGCCATCACTTACCCCCGACCTTCACCTAAACCGCTTTCAATGACTGCACCAATACCGTCAATCGCTTGTTGAGCTTCTTCACCGCTCGCGACGAAACGTAGGCGATGACCTTTCACGACACCAAGCGCCACAATTTTCATCAAACTTTTTGCACTGACTAATTGGGTGTCACGATCTAAGTTTTGTACCGCAACAGACGCATTATATTTTTTCACTTCATTAACAAGCACGGCACTTGGACGAGCGTGTAAACCGTGTTCATTACGAATCATAAATACCGCTTCAATGGCATCAGCTGGTAAACCTGTTTTTTCTTCATGAATTTGTGATACATGCTCGCTGCTTACTTCAATGGTATCCGGTTCAGCCGGTGGTACGGCAGATACGCTTTCGCCAAGTCCACTCGCAATAATCTTACCTAAGGCTTCAATAGCTTGTTTCGCATCATCACCTTCTGCAACAAAACGTAAACGATGACCTTGAGTCACACCTAATGCCACAATTTTCATCAAGCTTTTTGCACTAACGGGTGCGGTTTCTCGAGTAAGATTTTGTACCGTTATTTTTGAGGTGAATTTTTTAACTTCATTGACGAGCACCGCACTTGGGCGAGCATGCAAGCCATGTTCATTACGAACAGTAAAGGTGCCAATCACTGCACCTGTCGCGATTTGACCTTCAGATTGAGCAGCTGCTGCAACAGGCACTTTACCGCCATTAAGTGCGGTCAAAATTTGCTGCACATTACCACTTAATAAAATATTTTGGACTTCATCATCCAATAAACGCGCTAATGTCTCATTGATTTGGTCACTGACAGCCGAAATCGTCAACACGCCTTTCACCGCTTTGCCATTATGATTAAAAATGGTTTTCGCACGACTGAATGCTAAGGCATTTTTCACGTTACCTGATACGGCATCGGTTACCCATAACCCTTTACCAAGCGGCAGAGCAGAATTGGATACCACTTCAGAAACAAAGCTATTTTCAACCGCACTTTGCTGTTGTAATTTACCTGCATTGATGGCGGTAAGGGTGAGCAAACTTTGCGTTTCAATATCTAAACTTAATGTTTCTTCAGTAATGCTAAAAGAATCGCTTTCACCTAACAAAATCGCACGGAATTTTTCAACATCTGTTAATGTCGCTAATTGAGCTGCGGTGTCTTCATCACCTAAAACATGCGTTAATTGACGAAGTAAAGCAAGATGCTCATCAGAACGGGCAGCAATACCAATCACAACATAAGCAATATTGCCTTCTCCCCACTCAATACCTTGTGGAAATTGGAAAACTTGTACACCAGTTTTTTTCACCATCGAACGGGTTTCTAATGTACCGTGTGGAATCGCAATCCCATTGCCTAAAAAAGTGGAGGTTTGTTGTTCACGTCCAAGCATGCCTTGCAAATAGCCTTGTTCAACATTGCCAGCTTGCTCTAACGCACTTGCAGCCATTTCAATAGCTTGCAGCTTATTTGTTGCCGTAGCATTTAAATGAATGTTGCTTTCCGAAAGTTCTAACATTCTTGCTCCTTCACATTGATGATTTAAAAAAAGAAAAGCTGCTGATGAGATCGCTCATCAACAGCTCAAATTGATTATTGGCCGGTACAGGCTTTGAGTAGCATCTCGCTACCTTGGGAAATGTAAGCGTCATTTTCACCGCGCTCTTTGCCTTTTTGCAAATCACGCATTGCATCGTAGATCCCTTGTGTCACACTTGGTGAATCCACTTTTTGCCAACAATTTGCACTTAAACGGCTGAAGTTAGTTTGTAATGCTTCTGCATGTAACACACCGCTATAGTAAGCATACACATCAGAGTCGTGTCCACCCGTGTAGAGTTTATCTTGAATTTGTTTGATTGGCACAACGATGCGACCGAGATACCAGTCATTTGCACCACTTGCAAAATTATCCACAAAGAAATTTTTCGTTACACGATCTTTATAGGTTGCTACAGTAGCTTCATAAGCTGCCGCGTAAGATTTTTGGTCGATTTTATCTTTATCTAAATCAATGACCTTTTTGTCTTTACCCATAAACGGAATGTAAGAGGTCATATCTGAAATCGAAGAACAACCCGCAAGCATGACTGCTACAAAGAATACCGAGATTTTTTTAAACATTAAATTTTCCTTATTTATAGGCGGTTAAAACCGCTGTTAATTATACTTAGAATGGGGGATTAAGCAAGGAAACGCCTAGCACTACGCTGATTCTTTGCTCACTCCGCTGTCTTTGACAATAGAAACTAAAATTTGATCAATTTTGAAGTTTTCGGTATCAATCACTTCAAATTTATACTTATCGTATAACACAAAATCGGTTTTTTTCGGGATTTTGCGTAGCATATACATCATAAAGCCACTGATGGTTTCATAGTTTTCTTCATCTGGGAAGGATTCAATATCTAAAGCACGCATCACATCTTCAAGTGGCGTTGCACCATCAATCAACCAAGAGTTTTCATCACGGCTGACAATTTGTTCCTCTTCGTTAGAAACCAATTCGCCCATCACAATACTCATCACATCGTTCAAGGTAATTAAGCCCATCACAAGTGCATATTCATTGACGATAATGGCAAAATCTTCACCCGTGGATTTAAATAACTCCAATACCTCGTATAACGACAACGTATCAGGAATAAATAATGCTTTACGCAATAAACGGCTATCTGTTAAATCCACTACTTCTTGTTGAAGATAGAGTGTTAATAAGGTGTGTGATTCCAC
>CABSXY010000223.1 GCA_902481695.1 uncultured Haemophilus sp.
CAGTAAAAGTTACCACCAAAATTTCTTCCACATTTAATGGTCGAGAAAAACGATTATCACCAGCCTGTAAAAGTAAACGAAGATAGATAGAACCAATGGTATAGGTTTTCCCTGTACCAGCTGAGGCTTCAATTAAATTGACTTGATTTAAGGATAACGAAATGGCATTAAGTGCGGTTGATTTTTGGCTCATTTTTTTATTTTTTTGGAAACATTAGTGTGTTCTTATTGTAGAGGAATTTCCATAGAAATTCATTTAGTTATTATTTATTTCCTGTATAATTTTGAGCATTTATATCTTAATAATGACACTAAATATTCTGAGGATTTTATGGCTGCTGCAATTCAACAACGACAACGTGATGAACTTCATCGCCGAATTTGGCAAATCGCTAATGATGTACGAGGTGCTATTGACGGTTGGGATTTTAAACAATACGTTTTAGGGGCACTTTTCTATCGTTTTATCAGTGAAAACTTTGCCAACTATATTGAAGGTGGAGATGATAGCGTTGATTATTCTGCTTTTAATGATGACGACCCTATTATTGCAGCCATCAAAGAAGACACCATAAAAGCAAAAGGCTATTTTATTTACCCAAGCCAATTGTTTAAAAATGTCGTGGCAACAGCCAACACTAATCCGAATTTAAATACAGACCTAAAAAACATTTTTACAGCTATTGAAAACTCCGCTACTGGCTACCCTTCCGAACAGGATATCAAAGGCTTATTTGCCGATTTTGATACCACTAGCAGCCGCTTGGGTAATACCGTTGCCGATAAAAACAGCCGCCTAGCCGATGTATTAAAAGGCGTTGCTGAGTTAGATTTTGGTGACTTTGAAGATAATCATATTGATTTATTCGGTGATGCTTACGAATTTTTAATTTCCAATTATGCTGCTAATGCCGGTAAATCAGGTGGCGAGTTCTTTACACCACAATGCGTTTCCAAGCTAATTGCTCGACTGGCTTTATATGGACAAGACAAGGTCAATAAAATTTACGACCCTGCCGCCGGTTCAGGTTCTTTATTGTTACAAGCGAAAAAACAATTTGATGAACACATCATCGAAGAAGGATTCTTCGGGCAGGAAATTAATCACACCACTTACAACCTTGCCCGTATGAATATGTTTTTGCATAACATTAACTACGACAAGTTTGATATCGCCCTTGGCAACACCTTAATGAATCCGCAATTTGGCGATGATAAACCCTTTGATGCCATTGTTTCCAACCCGCCTTACTCCGTGAAATGGATTGGCTCAGACGATCCAACACTGATTAATGATGAGCGTTTTGCCCCTGCCGGCGTGCTTGCACCAAAATCCAAAGCGGACTTTGCCTTTATTTTGCATGCGTTAAGTTATCTTTCAGCAAAAGGCCGCGCGGCGATTGTCTCCTTCCCCGGCATTTTTTATAGCGGCGGTGCGGAACAAAAAATTCGTCAATATTTGGTGGATAATAACTATGTGGAAACGGTAATTGCGCTTGCGCCAAATCTCTTTTTCGGCACCAGTATTGCCGTGAATATTTTGGTGCTTTCCAAACATAAACCCAATACCCAAACCCAATTTATTGATGCCAGCAGTTTATTTAAATCCGCCACCAATAACAACCATTTAGAAGAGGAACATATTGAGCAAATTCTCAAATTGTTTGCCGATAAAGAAGATGTACCGCATTTAGCCAAATCCGTGTCCTTTGAAGACATCGTTAACAATGAATACAACCTTGCGGTAAGTTCTTATGTGGAGCAAAAAGACACCCGAGAAGTGATTGATATCGATAAACTCAACGCCGAAATTCGTGAAACCGTTGCCAACATCGACCGCTTGCGTGCAGAAATTGACAAGATTGTGGCGGAGATTGAGGGGTAAAACACCATGAAAAACAACCGCACTTTTTTAGAAAAATTATTGGATGGGGCTGAGGTTGAGTGGAAGCCTTTAAAAGACGTAGCAGAGTATATCCGTGGCGTAACATACAATAAGGCAAATGAAAGTACTAACAATATTGGCTATAAGGTCTTAAGAGCAAATAATATAACTTTATCAAGTAATACTCTTAACTTTGATGATATAAAAGTAATTAAATTTGATACAAAAGTAAAAAGCTCTCAAATGCTTTATAAAAATGATATTTTAATTAGTGCCGCAAGTGGAAGCAGAGAACATGTAGGGAAAGTAGCCTTTATATATCAAGATATTGATTATTATTTTGGCGGTTTCATGGGGGTTATGAGATGTAACAATAACGTAAACCCTCGTTACTTATTTCACATATTTACAAGTAGCATATTCCAAGATTATTTGAATGAAGTATTAAATAGCTCAACTATTAATAATTTAAATTCGAAAGTAATGGATTCATTTAGACTCCCCATCCCCCCACTCTCCGTCCAAACCGAAATCGTGCGAATTTTGGACGCATTGACAGCGCTTACCAGCGAGCTTACCAGCGAGCTTACCAGCGAGCTTACACTACGCCGGAAGCAGTATGAATACTATCTTGACAATTTATTAAGCAAAGAAGAACTTGGCAAAATTGGCTTTGAATGGAAATGTTTGAAAGATATTTGTGACTATGTTGATTTTCGAGGAAAAACCCAAAAAAAAACAGAGTCTAGTATATTTCTTGTAACAGATAAAAATATTAAAAAACAGAGGAGAATATAGTTGTAATCTATGATACGGTTAATAAGAGT
>CABSXY010000224.1 GCA_902481695.1 uncultured Haemophilus sp.
CTAAAATCTGATCGGCTTCCGGTTGTACCACATCACCAATACCGGTAATGATTAAACTTTCTTTTTCATCCGCTACAATCAGCATCGCTTCTAACTTGCGTAACGCACGATCGGTTCGCCAATCTTTCGCTAATTCCACAGCGGCTTTTAACAAATGCCCTTGATGCATTTCTAATTTACGTTCGAATAATTCAAATAAGGTGAACGCATCGGCTGTACCACCTGCGAAACCGGCTAAAACTTTGCCATTATATAAACGGCGTACTTTACGGGCATTCCCTTTCATGACGGTGTTGCCTAATGAAACCTGTCCATCGCCCCCAACAACCACTTGGCCATTACGACGTACGCTTACAATTGTTGTCATTCTTTTTATCCTTCTTTTAAGAAAAGTTACTCGTTATATGGCGATCGATTCCACCAAATTCAAGGGGAAATTTTTCTTTGATGCTTTATTAAACAAACATCTCAAAAAAATGTGACAAAGATCACTTTTTTAAATAGCAAACGATTGCTATTATTTCACACCTATATTTTAAAGGGATATGATTTGTTACAAGTAAAACAAACTACTTAATGAGGAAAACATGAAAAATTTACTTAAACTTTCTGCTATTGCAATTTTAGCGGCAAGCGCAGTCTCTACTTTTGCATCAAACAAAGAACCTTACACTGAACAAGGTACGAATGCTCGTGAAATGACAGAGCAAAAACCGATTCACTGGATCTCTGTTGAGCAGTTAAAAAAAGAATTAGAAGGCAAAGCACCAATTAATGTGAGCTTCGACATTGACGATACCGTCCTTTTCAGTAGCCCTTGTTTCTATCACGGCCAAGAAAAATACTCACCAGGTAAAAATGATTACTTAAAAAATCAAGATTTCTGGAATGAAGTAAATGCGGGTTGTGACCAATATTCTATTCCAAAACAAATTGCGGTGGATTTAATTAATATGCACCAAGCACGTGGCGACCAAATTTATTTCATTACCGGTCGTACAGCAGGCGATAAAGATGGTGTGACACCAGTGCTACAAAAAGCCTTTAATATTAAAGACATGCACCCTGTAGAATTCATGGGTGGTCGCAAACTTCCAACTAAATATAACAAAACACCGGGTATCATTGAGCACAAAGTGAGTATTCACTATGGTGACAGCGATGACGATATCCTCGCCGCAAAAGAAGCCGGTATTCGTGGTATTCGTTTAATGCGTGCAGCAAACTCTACTTACCAACCAATGCCAACCCTTGGTGGCTACGGTGAAGAAGTATTGATTAACTCAAATTACTAATCTCTATAAAAAAAGTGCGGTTATTTTTGACCGCACTTTTCTTACCTAATTAACAATCTTAATTTTTAAAAAGTTTCTGGGAATATGCTAAAATTTTTCTGTTTCTAGGAGCCTATTTATGTCAGAACTCACGTCTAATCAATATTTAATCATCATTGCCGTGCTGGTTTTTATCAGTATTGTGATGCTTTTTCTATTAAGTCGCAGCAAACGAGATACGCAAGAATTACAACAAGATCTCAATAAAACCATCGGCGATTACAATCAATTAGCGGAGCGTTTTGATTCTTTAAGTGCGGTCAAAAATCAATTAGAACAACAAGCCGTTAAAGCACAAACCCACGCAGAAGGCTTACAAACTCGCCTTAATGAACGTGATGAAAAAATCCAATATTTAGAAAAAGAATTGAATGAGGAACAGCTCCGACACGATCAAATTGGCGGGCAAATCACCGCATTAAAAGAACGATTTGGGATCGCTTCTGCACAAGCTGAAAGCTTGCAAGGTCAATTACGACAAGCTCAGGAAAATCTACTTAGAAAAGAACAAGAGCAGCAAAAAACGCAGGAAAAATTGACCGCACTTTCACAGGAATTAACGGAATTAAAAACGACGCTTTCTGAAAAAGAAAAACATTTTGCTGAACAGCAACAGCATATTGAACAATCCAAACAGCAGCTTGGCGTAGAGTTCCAAAATCTGGCCAACCGCATTTTGGAAGAAAAAAGCCAATCCTTTAATCAAACCAATCAAACCGCATTGGAAACCTTGTTGAAGCCTTTCCGAGAACAAATTGAAGGCTTCCAAAAACGAGTCAATGAAATCCATTCAGAATCGGTGAAAGGCAATGCCGGTTTAGAAGCGGAAATCAAAAAGGTGTTGGAAATTGGCTTAAATATGTCGCAAGAGGCCAATAATTTAACCTCGGCGTTAAAAGGTGAAAAGAAAACCCTAGGCAACTGGGGAGAAGTACAGCTTGAGCGCGCACTTCAGTTGGCAGGCTTGATTGAAAACGTACATTACAGTGCGCAAGCCCATTTTAAAGATGAACAAGGCGGTCGAAACTATCCTGATTTTGTGCTCAATCTGCCCGATGAGAAAAACATCATCATTGATAGCAAAATGTCATTGAATGCTTACGAAAGTGCGGTCAATTCTGAGGATGAATTTGAACGTGAGCGTTTACTAAGGGAGCATATTAAAGCGCTGAAAAATCATATTGATGACTTGCACCGCAAGGATTACAGCAATTTGATTGGCATGCGCAGTCCTAATTTTGTCTTGATGTTCATTGCCGTAGAACCCGCTTATATTGAAGCCTTAAAATTAGACCCAAGCCTGTTTAATTATGGTTATGAGAAAAATGTGATTATGGTTTCGCACACGACCCTCATGCCAATTTTACGTACCGTGG
>CABSXY010000225.1 GCA_902481695.1 uncultured Haemophilus sp.
ACGAATAATGCTCGATCAGTAAGGTATTTTGTATTGGGAGCTATTATCAAATTACCTGTACTCCAGTAACAAAAAACAATAATAAACGAGAGAAAGAGGATTTTTTTCCATTGATATCGAAGGTAACCACAGCGTTTAGTAAAATAGGCAATAATGATTGTGGGTACGGTGAATAACCAAAATGTCAAAAAAAAACCGAATAAGGCTGAGTCAAAATAGCCTTCTCGGTAATAGTCTAGTTCAAAAACAACATAAGCTATACTACTTCCAATCACTTGTGTAATAAGTGGAAAGAGAATAATTGCATTCAAATAGGGGGATTGAGTTGACACTTTATACTCCTGTAATAGGCTATCCGAAGATAGCCTATTTTCATCTGTTATTTTGATCTCTTCGCACGTAATACGCGAGAAATGAAAACAAAAATACCAAAGATGAACACGGCAAGACCGAGTAATTCGCCCATTTTATCCCAGTTTTCTAACGCTAAGGCTAATGGTGCTTCAGATCCGCCAGATGTTACAGATGCCGCGATAATGAAGGCTAAGATAACGCCCATTAAGCTTTCACCGACAATTAAACCTGCCGCGAAAAGCGTACCGAAACGTTCTGCTTTTTTCTCCACTTCTGTATCGTTAGTGCGTTTTGTGTAGCTCTTAATATTGCGTGTGAGAAGCCATGCCATCACCGCACCGACTACAACCGGCATATTGATTGATGGTGGAAGGTAAATACCAATCCCCACCGCTAATACTGGTAGCGCGAAGCGGCTGTTACTCGTTTTACGCATAAGCGCATCAATAATGATTAATACCACACCCAAGCCTACACCACTTAAAATGTAAGTCCATTCTAATTGATTGGTGAAAATACCTTTTGAAATAGTGGTCATAATGGTCGCTTGCGGTGCAGAAAGCGCTTGTGTTGGATCCATATCTGGACGTGGTAATGCACCCGTGAAACCATAAGCGTGGTATAAAATTTCTAATACCGGCGCAATGACTAATGCCCCAACGAAACAACCAATGATTAACGCAACCTGTTGTCTCCAAGGAGTTGCTTCAACTAAAAGACCAGTTTTTAAGTCTTGTAAGTTATCGTTTGAAATGGTTGCTGTGGTTAAAACAATAGATGCCGTGAACAAGGTTAATGCGGTTAAGAATTTTTGACCGTCTGCCGTTTCAAATAAGCCACTGCTTTTACCAATGGTCACTAAAACAAGTGAAATGACGATAACGGAAATAATCCCGATGCCTGAAATTGGGCTGGAAGATGAACCAACTAATCCCGCCATATAACCAGATGCTGCTGCAACGAAGAAGCCAATTAACACCGCAAGCAGAGTACAAACCACGACTAATAACACGGCAAGTTCAGCAGAAATTGGTGCGGCTGCAACGAAGTGATATAAGGAAATCACGATTAACACGACAGTCGCCAATAAAATATAAATAATGGTTTTTGGCGATAAGTCGATATCAATACGATGTTCTGATTCAGCTTGTGAGCCTTTTAACATACGGAAAGAATGAACCATCCCTTCAATCATTGGTTTGAGAAGGATTAATAATGTCCAAATCGCTGCAATACCGATAGTACCCACACCAATAAAGCGAACTTTGGTTTTCCATTCGGTCATGGCGTAACTCACGATGGAAGCATCGGTTGGCATATCACCCGTTGCTGTGAAATAAGGTACAGCCACACCCCAAGCGAGGAATGTACCGAATAACATTGCAAGACCGCCTACGATACCAATTAAGTAACCTGCACCTACTAATGCAAGAGAGAAACCCATCGGTAATTGGAAAACGGCTTTGCCGTTAGAGAACCATGCACTTGCGCTATCAGACATGACTCGTAATGCATTGGTTAGGAACGCAACAGTCCCTGCGAAAATACCGCCATAAGCGATATCTTTTACACCGCTGTCACTTTCGTCATTATTACCCGCTTTTAAGATTTCGGCTGCAGCCACACCCTCAGGGTAAGGTAAGTCGCTGTTTACCACCATCGCACGACGTAATGGAATAGTGAATAGTACGCCCAACGTACCGCCAGAGGCACAGATAAGCACAGTTTGCCAGAATGGGAATTCCTGCCAGTAACCCATCATTAATAAACCTGGAAGAACGAAAATAACAGAGGACAGTGTCCCCGCCGATGAAGCTTGGGTTTGCACCATGTTATTTTCTAAGATACTGGAATCCTTGAAGAATTTTAAAATTGCCATAGAAATTACGGCAGCTGGAATGGAGGAGGCGAAAGTCATCCCCACTTTAAGACCCAAATAAACGTTAGATGCAGTGAAGATCACTGTAATTAACGCCCCAAGGAACATTCCTCGGAAGGTCAATTCTTTTAAATTATTATCAGACATAAATTTTCCTATATATATTTTTTGAAAAATGGCGATACATTCTCAAAAAAAGAATATTTATGCAAGTTTTCTTTAAATTTAATCGCTTGCAATTAGAAATTATTTAAATTTATTCAATTAAATTTATCGTTTTTTTAAGTGATCGCGTAAAGAATAAAGTGCAGCAAGATTTCTGGCCTCATTAAATTCATCACTGTCCAAAAGTGCATCAAGTTGAGATAACGGATAACGGACTATTTCCAATGGTTCGGGTTCATCCCCTTCCAGTTTATTGGGGTACAAATCTTCACCTAATAATACGTGCATTTTGTGC
>CABSXY010000226.1 GCA_902481695.1 uncultured Haemophilus sp.
CAACTCCCTCGCAGGGCATTTTGCCTCCGGCAAAATCCCCAGACATACATCTTTTTCCACGTCCAGTAACCAGTCATCCCCACTTTAAGACCCAAATAAACGTTAGATGCAGTGAAGATCACTGTAATTAACGCGCCAAGGAACATTCCTCGGAAGGTCAATTCTTTTAAATTATCATGCGACATAAATTTTCCTGTTTATTTTGAAAAATGGCGATACATTCTCAAAAAAAGAATATTTATGCAAGTTTTATTTAAAGTTAATCGCTTGCGATTAGAATTTATCTAAATTTATTCGATTTATTTACGTTTTTTCAAAAAATCTCGTAAAGAATAAAGTGCAGCTAGGTTTCTGGCTTCATTAAATTCATCACTGACTAAAAGCGTATCAAGTTGCGATAAAGGATAACGCACGATTTCTAATGGTTCAGGCTCATCGCCTTCTAGTTGATTTGGATACAGATCTTCACCTAATAACACGTGCATTTTATGTCCCATAATTTGTGGATTGATTTTCATGGTACGTAAAAATGTCCATGTTTTTGCGCCGAAGCCAATTTCTTCCTGTAATTCTCGATTGGCACTTTGTTCGGGCGTTTCCCCCATATCCATTCCACCTTTTACAAAGCCTAACTCATATTGTTCTGTTCCGACTGCATATTCACGAACAAGAAGTAAATCTTTACCATCAATCGCAATTACCATCACAGAATCTCGATTGAAAGGGCGGAATCGTTCATAAGTGCGGTCAATTCCATTGGAGAATTTGAGTTCGACAGCTTGAATTTCAAACAAACGGGATTTTGCTACCGTAGAAAGGGAGAGAATGTGTGGAAGTTGTTTTTTCATGATATTAGCCCTATTATCTTGTCATTGGCTCATCATACGCAAAGTGAGAGAAATAGGAAGAGTTATGGCTGAAAATAACGAAGTACGATTAGATAAATGGCTTTGGGCGGCGCGTTTTTATAAAACCCGTAGCATTGCGAAAGCGATGATTGAAGGGGGAAAAGTCCATTACAATGGTCAGCGTGCTAAAGTGAGTAAAAATGTAGAAATTGGGGCGATGATTAAACTTCGCCAAGGCAGCGATGAAAAAGAAATTGAAGTGATAGCTTTGAGCGATCAACGTCGTGGCGCCCCTGAAGCACAATTGCTTTACCAAGAAACGGCGCAGAGTGTGAAAAAACGGGAAGAAATGGTGTGGGCGAGAAAAAATAATGCCCTTTCGATGCCACATCCTGATCGTCGTCCAAATAAAAAAGAACGTCGAGATTTATTGAAATTTAAACACCAAGATGAGTTCTAAAAAAACAAAAGTGCGGTCAAATTTGACCGCTCTTTTTGTATTAATGATTTTTATGACTTGTGCTGTAGAGAATTTTATCGGTATAAGCCATCGCAATCGCTGAAATCAAGAAAGAAAAATGAATAATCACTTCCCACATAATCGTTTTTTCAGGAATTTTTGAGGCATTCACAAAGGTTTGCAATAAGTGAATAGACGAAATGCTGATAATTGACATAGAAAGTTTGACTTTCAGCACGGTCGCATTCACATGGCTCATCCATTCAGGTTGATCCGGATGATTTTTCGTGCGTAGTTTTGAGACGAAAATCTCATAACCGCCTAATGTCACCATCACCAATAAGTTCGCAATCATCACTACATCAATGAGATTGAGGACGGTGAGCATAATGGTGTCTGCATCCATTTCATTAACATTGGTGATGAGATACCACAAGTTTTTCATAAACTTGTAGGCATAGATGCCTTGCACGACAATTAAACCTAAGTAAATAGGCACTTGTAACCAACGGCTTGCAAAAATTGTTTTGCTTAGAAAACTGGTTTGTTCGTTATATTTTGCACACGGATCCGTGATTTCTTTTTGTTCTGTCGCCATAAAATTCCCCCCACTAATAAAAAATTTAAATAAAAAAGCGGCAAGAAAATAGCCGCTTTTAAAGAAAAATTCAACAGGTATGCTTTATTTTACCCCGTTCTCGGTAGTGATAAGGGATAGGCGCGTTAAATCCACGTCATTATTGAGCAATTCAACGTTTGGCATAGTCTTGTTAGCTTTCGCTGACAAGTCTTTAAATCGCTCCACTTTCCCCACTAAACCTTGTTGTCCCACAAGGGCGGTAACGGTACTGTTATATTGATTGCTCACGGTGGAAAGGGTATTCCCTAGTTTGCTCAAGCGTTCTGCTACCAAGCAAATTTGGTTATAAATTTCACCTGCTTTTTCTGCGATTTCTTTGGCTTCGGCGTTGCCGCGTTCGATACGCCATAAATTCGCCACTGTGCGTAAAATTGGCATGAGGGTCGTGTGCGAAACCATAATCACATTTTTCTCATAGCCATAATTAAACAGACTTGGGTCTAATTTTAAGGCTTCAATATAAGCGGGTTCTACAGCGATGAACATCAAGACAAAATTAGGGCTGCGCATGCCAATCAAATTGCTGTAATCCTTGCGGTGCAAGTCATCAATGTGATTTTTCAGGGCTTTAATATGCTCCCTTAGTAAACGCTCACGTTCAAATTCATCCTCAGAATTGACCGCACTTTCATAAGCATTCAATGACATTTTGCTATCAATGATGATGTTTTTCTCATCGGGCAGATTCAGCACAAAATCAGGATAGTTTCGTCCGCCTTGTTCATCTTTAAAATGGGCCTGTGC
>CABSXY010000227.1 GCA_902481695.1 uncultured Haemophilus sp.
GTATCTAATTCAGCCTTTTGTGCTGCTATTCACGTTCCTACGACGTTTCAAGGCTCCGAATTATCGCAAGCGTTTAGGCGAGCGATATGGCATTTATGCGAATCTTGCTAAGCCAGCAGAAGATGGGATCGTCATTCATGCTGCATCGGTAGGGGAAGTGATTGCAGCCACACCGCTAGTAAAACGTATTCAGAAGGAATACCCGAATTTACCGATCACGTTTACAACGGTTACGCCAACAGGCTCTGAACGCGTAAAAGCTGCGTTCGAGGAAACTGTGACGCATTGTTATTTGCCTTACGATTTACCTTGTGTCATCAATCGTTTTATTGATTTTATTCAACCTAAAGTATTTATTGTGATTGAAACGGAACTTTGGCCAAATTTGATTGATTGTTTGGCTCATCGAAATATTCCTTTCATTGTGGCGAATGCACGCCTTTCTGCACGTTCAGCCAGACGTTATGGCAAGGTAAAAAAACGTCTACAAAGAATGTTCTCTCAAATTAGCCTGATTGCACCGCAAGATAGGATCAGTGGAAAGCGTTATTTAGAGTTAGGTTATGAGAAAGATCGCCTTCAATTAACTGGCAATATTAAATATGATCTTGTGGTCAGTGATGAATTACTCAAAGACATTGCAACACTTCATGAGAGCTGGGCGAAAGATCGTCAGATTTGGATTGCGGCGAGTACCCACGAAGGGGAAGAAGAACTCATTTTACAAGCGTATCATTTGTTACTGAAAAAACATCCAAACTTGCTGTTATTGCTAGTGCCTCGTCATCCTGAGCGTTTTAATCCAGTGGCTGATTTAATTGAAAAAGCCAACTTTAACTTTATTCGTCGTTCAACGGGGGAGATTCCTTCAGAAAATACCCAAGTGATTCTGGGCGATACCATGGGCGAGTTGATGTTGATGTATGGTATTTCTGATATTGCGTTTGTAGGCGGCAGCTTGGTCAAACATGGGGGACATAATCCTTTAGAGCCTTTGGCATTTAAATTACCCGTTGTGAGTGGAAAGCATACCTTCAATTTCCCTGAAGTTTTTACCTCGCTGTTAGAGGTGCAAGGTGTATTGCAAATCAACTCAACAGAAAAAGCATTGGCAGAGATTATTGATAAGTTATTGAATTCGAAAGGGGCGCGTCAACGTTTAGGCAATGCAGGCTACGAGGTATTAATTGAAAATCGTGGCGCATTACAGCGTCTTTTAGATTTGCTTCATCCTTATTTAACCAATATTTCGGAGAACCATAAATGACAAGCGTAATTTACCCCGGCACGTTTGACCCGATTACCAATGGGCATTTAGATATTATTGCGCGAAGTGCGGTCATTTTCCCGAAAGTTTTTGTCGCGGTTGCGAATAGTCCGAGCAAAAAGCCATTGTTCTCATTGGAAGAACGCGTTGAACTCGTGCGTCAATCGGTCGCGCATTTACCCAATGTGGAAGTATTTGGATTCTCTGATTTACTCGCAAATGAAATCAAAGCGAAAAAGATTACCGCCATTATTCGTGGCGTGCGCACGACGACGGACTTCGAGTATGAATTACAACTGGCTGCATTAAACCGTTTATTAACCGATGGTGTGGATAGTTTGTTTTTCCCACCAACAGAAAAATGGGCGTTTGTGTCTTCCACGATTGTACGAGAAATTTATTTGCATCATGGCGATGTGAAAGAACTGGTGCCGGAAGCCGTCTATTTAGCCTTAAAAGCACGTCGTGAATGAAAAAAACACTTCTGATTTTAACCGCACTTTTAGCGTTAACTGGTTGTGGTACGGTGGTGAAATTAATCGATCCATCGGAAAAATACACACCTTACGCGGGTGCGGCTTATGATTTAGAGATGGCACAAAAATGGGGCTTACCTATTTTAGATTTGCCACTGTCATTTTTATTAGATACCGCATTGTTGCCTTATGCGTGGTCAAATTAATTTGCATTAAGATATGAAACTCAATCCTCAACAACAACAGGCTGTCGAATATGTCAGCGGGCCTTGCTTGGTGCTAGCTGGCGCAGGCTCTGGAAAAACTCGCGTGATCATCAATAAGATTGCTCATTTGATTGAACACTGTGGTTATTTGCCTAAACAGATCGCCGCCGTAACCTTTACCAACAAAGCCGCTCGTGAAATGAAAGAGCGTGTAGCCCATTCCATTGGTAAAGAAAAATCCAAAGGATTGATTGTTTCCACTTTCCATACCTTAGGTTTCGACATTATCAAACGGGAATATAAAGCTTTAGGCTTTAAATCGAATATGACCTTGTTTGATGAGCACGATCAACTTGCCTTACTCAAAGAACTGACGGCAGATGTGCTGCAGGAAGATAAAGACTTACTGCGTGAATTAATTTCCGTTATTTCCAATTGGAAGAATGATTTGGTTTCGCCAAAACAGGCTTATGCCTTAGCGAAAGATGCCAAATATCAAACCTTTGCAAAATGTTATGAGCGTTATGCGGCGCAAATCCGTGCTTATAATGCGTTGGATTTTGATGATTTGATTATGTTGCCGACCTTACTCTTCAAACAGAACGAAGAAGTGCGGTCAAAATGGCAGGAGAAAATCCGCTATTTGTTGGTGGATGAATATCAAGATACCAATACCAGCCAATATGAACTGATTAAATTACTGGTAGGCGAGCGAGCTTGCTTTACGGTGGTA
>CABSXY010000228.1 GCA_902481695.1 uncultured Haemophilus sp.
CTTTTTCATCGCAAAGAATTGAGCGTAAATCAAATTTACCGCCACGTTCGCCATCGTGTACCAATTCAGGCATCGCATTGGATAAACCGCCCGCGCCCACATCGTGAATAAAGAGAATTGGGTTTTCATCACCTAATTGCCAGCAGCGGTCAATCACCTCTTGGCAACGGCGTTCCATTTCTGGGTTTTCACGTTGAACAGAGGCAAAATCTAAGTCTTCTTTTGATTTCCCGCTGTCCATCGAAGAAGCGGCACCACCGCCTAAACCGATGTTCATGGCTGGGCCGCCTAATACGATCAATTTCGCACCAACGGGGATTTCACCTTTTTGAACGTGTTCGCCACGAATATTACCAATACCACCGGCTAACATAATCGGTTTGTGATAACCACGCACTTCTTCACCGTTGAAGCTGTTGACTTTCTCTTCATAGGTACGGAAATAACCCAATAATGCAGGACGACCAAACTCGTTGTTAAATGCTGCGCCACCTAATGGGCCTTCAATCATAATATCTAAGGCTGAAGCAATACGGTTTGGTTTGGAAAGTGGATTTTCCCAAGGTTGTTCAAAGTTTGGAATGACAAGGTTTGATACGGAAAAACCGGTTAAACCTGCTTTTGGTTTTGCACCACGACCCGTTGCGCCTTCATCACGAATCTCACCGCCTGAACCGGTTGCCGCCCCTGGGAATGGCGAAATCGCGGTTGGGTGGTTGTGGGTTTCTACTTTCATTAAGATATGTGCATCTTCATTGTGGTAACGATATTGTCCGTCTTGATCCGCAAAGAAACGGCCAACTTTTGAGCCTTCCATTACCGCAGCATTATCTTTATAGGCTGAAAGCACGAAATCAGGGGTTTTCTCAAAGGTATTTTTAATCATCTTAAACAGGGATTTATCCTGTTTTTTGCCATCGATAATCCAATCTGCATTAAAGATTTTATGACGGCAGTGCTCAGAGTTAGCTTGCGCGAACATATAAAGTTCAATATCGTGCGGATTGCGCCCTAATTGGGTGAAATTTTCTACTAAATAATCAATTTCATCTTCTGCCAGTGCCAAACCTAATTCTACGTTGGCTGTCACTAAGGCTTCGCGTCCACCTTTTAAAATATCCACCGTTTTAAACGGTTTCGGATCTTGATGACGGAATAAAATCTCTGCATCTTCTGGACGACGAACCACGGTTTCCATCATTCGATCATGTAAAAGTGCGGTCAATTTTTCCGTTGTTTTTTCATCAAGCGGTTGGCTTAACTCAAAATAATACGCCAAACCACGCTCAATGCGCTCTACTTCATTTAAACCACAGTTATGCGCAATGTCCGTCGCTTTAGAAGACCAAGAAGAAATCGTGCCAACACGTGGAATCACGATAAAGGTTTCACCTTTGGCATCATGTTCTGCCAAGGTTGGACCGTAATGTAACAATGCTTTTAGTTTTGCTTCCTGCTCGCTAACAAGCGGTCGATTTAATTCCACAAAATGCAAATATTCCGCGTAAACCGATTTTACCGGTAATTGATTTTGTTGGAATTTTTGCATTAAACCTTGAATACGGAATTCAGAAAGGGCGGGTGAGCCACGAAAAGTTTGAAACATACGGGTACCTTTGAGTTGTGTTTGAGATGAAAATCGCGGGCTATTATAAAGGAAAACACACCAAAACGAAAACGTTTGCGTCAATCATTTTCAAATGATTTTAAGTGGGAGAAAGCATATAATCATCAAGCAATTTAAAAACAATCCGAAAACTAACCGCACTTTGGGGCGCCACTATGATCATCAATGACATTAATTTCAACGATCTCTATCAACAACATCTGAAAGCCTGCAATCACTATAATCTTCCACCAACAAAGTGGGATAAAAAAGCGCCTAAAATGGCCGAGAATTTAGTGGGTAAACCAAGCCGTTATAACGAGACGTTGCTTAAAGCCATGAATGTGCAACCCAATGAAACGGTGTTAGATATTGGCTGTGGCCCCGGCACGTTTGTGATTCCTTTAGCCCAACAATGCCAAGCCGTGTATGCTCTCGATTACAGCCAAGGGATGTTAGAGATGGTGCAACAGTACAAAGAAAAGCATCAACTGAATAATATTACCCTTCTACATAAATCATGGTCCGATAACTGGGATGATGTGCCTCAAGCCGATGTAATACTCGCCTCTCGCTCGACGCTTGTGGATGATTTGGATGACATGATTGAAAAACTGCAAAGTAAGGCGAAAAAACGGGTCTTTTTAACCTCGGTGACCCAACGTCATTTTCTTGATGAAGGCGTATTTGAAGCCATTGGTCGTGATGATGTGGGCTTCCCAACTTATATTTATTTAGTTAATCGCCTTTACCAAAAAGGCATTCACGCGAATGTGAGTTTTATTGAAACTGAATCAGGCCATTTCCAAGGCGACACCTTTGAAGATTTATTAAATTCTGTAGAGTTTTCTCTCGGCAATCTCACCGAAAAAGAAAAACAAAGTTTGTCTCAATTCTATCAACAAAAACAAATAAACAATGAACCGATAAAACACGGACAACGCAAATGGGCGTTGATTTGGTGGGAGGTTTAATACAACAAAATATTTAACCTTAAAAGTTCACTAACTTTATAGACAGGAAA
>CABSXY010000229.1 GCA_902481695.1 uncultured Haemophilus sp.
AAGCCGATACCTTGTTTTTGATATTGTTCATCAACCGCTAAATCAGATAAATAACAGCAGTAGGCAAAATCCGTCACGGAACGTGCCACGCCCACTAATTGTTCATCATCCCAAGCTGTGATTAATAAATCCGCATGGTGTAACATTGCTGCGACACGCTTTTCATCCTCTTACGGACGTCGCGCCCCATGCGTTGTTTTATTTAGTAATTCAATAAATTGTTTAACTGAAATAGGGGAGTTTGTTTTATACTCAATCATATAAAGCCTCTTTCTATGCTAGAGATGGGATATCGGCGTACACAAAACGTGATTTCTCATACGCTATAAGCATAAATTTCTATTTAACGTTAATCTCGCTCACAAAAGTCGGCAATCCGCCCCATGCTCCACCAATAAAGCCTTTACTAGAACCAGAAGTATGTTCCGCTGTAGTGATGAAAGTTTTGCCATTCCATGCTGCTTCGTAGCCATACCAGCTCTCAGCAAGGCCACTAGATTTATATGATCCTTCTACAATTAAAGCATTAAGCTTCTCATCATAATATGCAAAGTTGTATTGATCTTCCAATACTTGTTCTACTTTGCTCAATTTATTGTCCATGACCGCATAATAGCCGGTGTAAGCTGCACTACCACCGATACACACTGCCTCAGCTAAAACTTTTCCATGCGTAAGTGAATAAAGTGTAATTGTCTTCTGTTCAGAATCATCCTGAAGAGACACACAGTAATCAATTGCACTACTATCAGCACTTTTACGCAATAATGCTAATACGGCATTAAATTGTTTTTCGCCTCGTTTTAATTCTGTTTTGCTAGGGTTTTTAATATAGGCAACTTGAATTTTGGGTGCGGCTTGTGGTGCTAATACCGCATGTTTTTCTTGACCTTGGCGAATAAGTGCGGAAGGCGTATTTAAACGTTGTTGAAACTCATCCATTTTGAGCATGGCGGCAGCTGCACCTTTATCAGAGACTTTCTCCTTAAACTTCCCAAAAATCACTTCAATACTTGCATTCCCTTTTAGTGCAGTGAGTAATTCTGTTGTTTGTTTTTCACTTAATTTTGCATTCCCATCTTCTGAAATATTTGGAACAGTACCGAGTGATTGACCATTTAAGATAATTTCAGCCGTTTTATTACCAACATCTTCACGTAATAATGCCAACTGTGCGGTCACAGGTGCTTTCTCACCCGCACTTCGAGTAAATAAAATCGAAACAGGATGCTCAGAATAATATTCCGGATAACCTGCCATATTACAAGTGCCGGTATTATCACAAATTAAACTCCAGTCTTCATAAGTCTTTTCAAACCCTTTTAATAATGGCGCAGCCATTGCGGTAAGTGGTAGTAATGTGAGAAGAAGATATTTTTTCATTTTATGAATCTCTAAAAGAAGTTTTGCAAAAAATTCGTCAAATCTAACCGCTTTTAAGCACGTGTTGTTTATTTTACGATGATATCACTGACGAAAGTAGGTAACTGCCATGCGCCACCGGTAAACCCTTTATAACAACCGCCTGTCATCCAGTCCGAAGTGCGGATAAAAATTTTTCCATTCCATACCGCGTCTTGCCCATCCCAACAATCACCTATTGCCCGACCTTTGTAAGAACCTCTTACAAACGCATAACCTTGTTTTTCATCATAGCCTGCTTCGTTGTACTGCTCCGCTAAGACTTGTTCTACTTTGCTCAGTTTGTCATCGAGTACAGCATAGTAGTTGGTGCCTTGATAAGCGCCTTTAAAACAAAGCGCTTCAGCTAATACCTTATTCTGAGTTAACGGATAAATCATTATATTTTGGCTTTCTAGGTCTCCATCATAGCAGCCATCGTGAGCTTTACGTAACAGTGCTAGCACATGATTAAATTGTTTTTCACCGTGTTTTAATTCTATTGTTTTGCGGTTGTTCACGCTAACAGCATCAATTTTGGGTTTAACTTTTGGCGCTAATACAGCATGTTTTTCTTGACCTTGGCGAATGAGTGCGGAAGGGGTATTTAATCGTTGTTGGAATTCATCCATTTTGAGCATGGCTGCTGCTGCGCCTTTGTCTGACACTTTAAGCGTGGTTTTCCCATAGGTGAGACGAATTTCGCTCTCTTTTTTCAATCCGCTAAGTAATGCCTTGGTTTGCTCTTCAGTCAGCTTATCTGGCTCGTCG
Source organism: uncultured Haemophilus sp. (assembly GCA_902481695.1). GTDB lineage: Bacteria > Pseudomonadota > Gammaproteobacteria > Enterobacterales > Pasteurellaceae > Haemophilus_D. The sequence goes on from CABSXY010000229.1 coordinate 2,173, forward strand.
TCAGAAATATGCTTGACTTTGCCTAATGATGTACTGTTTAACCAAATTTCAATGTCTTGACCGACTTGAACATCACGGTCGGCTTCACCGAATGGTAAAATAGTGAACTTTCCTTCCACTGCAGCATTTTCACCTGCCGCGCGAGTAAATAAAATAGAGACTGGGTCACTACTTTCATCCTGATAACCCGCCATACGACAAGTGCCCGTGTTATCACATACTAAATCCCAATCTTGGTAGTTTCCAATACCTTTGATTGAAGTGGCCATTGCTGCTACTGGCAATAAAGTTAATAACAATACTTTTTTCATCTCAAAGTTCCTTTTTTGATGGGCGTATTACAATAATGCTGCCGCTGCTTTATCCAAATACCATTCCGTCACTCCATTTTTTGCTTTAATTTTTGCTGCGGGATAAGGCAGATTCTCTGCAGG
>CABSXY010000230.1 GCA_902481695.1 uncultured Haemophilus sp.
TTAAAAAATATTTTTAAAACAAGTCAATCAACAAGTGCCCACACAGATTGTCTGATATATTGTTAAAGAGCAAAAAAGAACGACGCACTGGTTTTTCTTAAGAGTCACAACAGCGCGTCGTTGTGTGGGGCGTATTATAGGCATTTCAGATGCCTTTGCAAGATCTTTTTGTAAAAAAATGTAAATTTTTTCTTAGTTGAAGATCTTTTCGCCTATTCGCACAAAAAATAGATCATTTTTGTTACTTAATTAATCGTTTTGCTATTCTTGGCAAATCTGCAATGGAATCCAAAACATAATCAGCGAGATTCTCACCCTCTTCAGTAATAGGTTTACCTGTTCGCACTAAAATATTCGTTTTCACTTTTGCGCCAATGCCTGCTTTAAGATCTTCAATCTTATCGCCAACCATAATAGAACGTGCCGGATCAATTTTCAGCGCTTTAATTGCCTCTAGTAACATACCTGATTTTGGTTTTCTACATGCACAGTCTTCTTTATATTCGCCTTTCCCTTCCGGATGATGAGGGCAATAGTAGATACCATCTAAATCCACACCACGATCAGCCAATGACCAATCCATCCATTCTGTTAGTTGTAAAAACTGATCTTCTGAAAAATATCCACGTGCGATGCCTGATTGATTGGTCACTAAAACTAAAAGGTATCCCATTTCCTTTAATGCTTTTAATGCATCAATACTGCCTTCAATAAATTGGAAATCATCAATTTTATGGACATAACCATGGTCGATATTTAAAGTGCCATCACGATCTAAAAAAACAGCTTTCTTCATATATTTTCTCATTTATCTTTTTCTTAAGACAAAATTATCCCTTTTATCCTTAATATAAGCAATAATAAGTCATAACCGATCCGTCTAAAAAAGATCCCCTAAGATATTGACACAGCATTCTAGACGTCTAGAATACAAATGAAATTCAAATATTAACTGAGAACAAGGGCTTATATGATTAAGCTAAATAACATTACGAAGATTTTTACACTTCCAGATAAAAAACTGACCGCACTTGATAATGTTTCATTACATGTGCCTAAGGGACAGATTTGCGGTGTCATTGGCGCCTCTGGTGCTGGTAAAAGTACACTTATCCGTTGTGTAAACTTATTAGAAAGACCGACTCACGGTGCAGTGATCATCGATGATGTGGATCTGACTCAACTTTCTGATGCTGAATTAGTGAAAACACGCCGCCAAATCGGTATGATTTTCCAACATTTTAATTTATTGACCTCTCGAACCGTTTTTGAAAACGTAGCATTACCACTTGAATTAGAAAATAAATCGAAAGCAGAAATTCAAGAAAAAACGACCGCACTTTTAGCGCTTGTTGGATTAAGTGATAAACATAATGTCTATCCAGCTAATCTCTCCGGTGGCCAAAAACAACGTGTAGCTATTGCGCGTGCACTTGCAAGCGATCCAAAAGTCTTACTTTGTGATGAAGCGACTAGCGCATTGGATCCCGCTACAACTCAATCCATTCTAAAATTATTAAAAGAAATCAACCGTACTTTAGGTATCACCATTCTTCTTATTACCCATGAAATGGAAGTGGTTAAACGCATCTGCGATCAAGTTGCCGTAATTGATAAAGGTCGTCTGATTGAACAAGGCACGGTTAGCGAAATTTTCTCTAATCCGAAAACAGAATTGGCCCAAGAATTTATCAGTTCGACTTTCCACATTACGTTGCCGGAAGAATATTTAGAAAATTTATCTGATACGCCAAAACATGCCAAATCGTATCCGATCATCAAATTTGAATTTACTGGTCGCTCCGTCGATGCGCCATTACTTTCTCAAGCATCGAAAAAATTTGGCGTAGAGCTCAGTATCTTAACCTCACAAATTGATTATGCCGGTGGGGTAAAATTTGGCTTTACCATTGCGGAGGTTGAAGGTGATGAAGATGCGATTACACAAGCCAAAGTTTATTTAATGGAAAATAACGTTCGAGTAGAGGTACTAGGCTATGTTCAATGATTTATGGGCAACATTTAGCCAACAATTCCCCGATAATTTTGCGAGTTTATTAACCGTATCGACCGTTGAAACGGTTTATATGTCAGTATTATCGACATTAATTGCGGCTTTATTAGGCTTACCACTGGGTTTTTTAACCTTTTTAACCAATAAAGGGGCGATTTTAGAAAACAAAAAGCTCAATGCATTTTTAAACGTCATTATTAATATCGGGCGTTCAATTCCTTATATTATTTTATTACTCGCTTTAATTCCGCTAACGAGCTGGCTACTCCCTGGCGGTAGTATTGGTTCTAATGCTGCGATTGTGTCATTAAGTGCAGCTGCAACGCCATTTTTTGCACGTCTTACGAGTAATGCACTTTTTGAGATTCCAACCGGTTTGACTGAAACCGCAAAAGCCATGGGCGCAACCAATTGGCAAATTATTCGTAAATTCTATTTGCCTGAATCTTTACCTACACTCATTAATGCCATTACGCTCACTTTCGT
>CABSXY010000231.1 GCA_902481695.1 uncultured Haemophilus sp.
ACTTGTTGAGCGATTAGAGCGTTCTCGTTTAGAGCTCTCTAAAACGCTTGCTCGATTAGAAAAAAATAATCGTGATAAAAGTACCTTACTGGCTACCATTAGCCATGAGTTACGTACCCCATTAAATGGAATCATTGGCTTAAGTCGAATCTTATTAGATGATAAATTAACCGAGCAACAACAGAATTATCTGAATACGATTAATCTAAGTGCGGTCAGTTTAGGCCATATTTTTAGTGACATTATTGATTTAGATAAGATCGATTCTAAACGGATTGAATTAAATATTCAGCCTTGTGATTTTCATTCTCTACTCAATGATTTCTATAATTTTGGCACCTTAATGGCAGAGCAAAAAGGTTTAAAGTTTTCTTTAAATCGTGATGAAAATTTACCTAATTGGCTTTATTTAGATCGTGCACGTATCAGCCAAATTCTTTGGAATTTAATTGGTAATGCCGTGAAGTTTACTGACAAAGGTGAAGTTATTCTTACAGTACAGAAAATACAAGATAATCAGTATCAATTTAGTGTTGCAGATACGGGAGCAGGTATTGCTTCTTGCGAATTGGATAAGATTTTTACCATGTATTATCAGGTTAAAGATAATATTCATCGTTCCGCAGGGAGTGGCATCGGTCTTGCGATTTCTAAGAATCTTGCGCAGTTAATGCAAGGGGATTTAACGGTTGAAAGTGAATTGGATAAAGGTTCAACCTTTTACTTAACGATTATTGCAGATCAAGCTCAAGCTCATGATGGAAACGTTGAAAAAGCCATGCAGCATCTTTCTATTTTATTAGTAGAAGACGTTGAATTGAATGTGGTTGTGGCCAAAAGTATTCTTGAAAAGCAAGGCCATTATGTTGATGTAGCGATGAATGGTGAACAGGCTATCCAATTATTTGAGAAAAATACTTATGATATTGTTTTTCTTGATATTAAGTTACCAGATATGTCAGGCTTTGATATTGCATACTATTTACGTAAAAACTATGAAGAAGGGATTTATGATTTTCTCCCACCTTTAATTGCTTTTACGGCAAACGTTATGCACAGCGAAGAGGAATATCAAAATCAGGGTATGGATGGCGTGTTGCGTAAGCCTCTTTCTCTGACGGAATTACGTCAGTGTTTTAAAACATTCTTAGGTGATGATATCGAGACTACCTCTGATGAAGAAGAACTCTCTCAAGTTCAAGAAGGTATTAATATTTCACTTATTGAGTTAATTGGAAAATCACAAGCTAAAGCTAATGTAGAGTTATTCAAACAGTGGATACCAATTTATTTGGATGAATTGGAAACGGCGTATGAAGATTATCTTACAAACGCAGATATGCAACAGATGGTGTCAGATGTGGCACATAAAATAAAAGGGGCTGCAGCATCAGTGGGGCTTGTTAATGTTCAAAATATCGCCAAATTGGCTCAAGATACATCATTACCCAATTGGACATCTGATATTGCTTTATGGATAGAACAACTCAGTAATGAATGGTCTCAAAATGTAGCTGAATTAGAAGCATATTTAGAAAAATAATTCATGACACGTCATTTTCAAATTTTGATCAGTGAGAATATGCCGTCTAATTTGCCGGCAAATACCTTGATCATTAATGAGTTTTCTAAAATTCAAAATCTTCTTGGGCAAGAGTTTGAGACGATCTTGTTTGATGCACGGAAAGGTATCCATTTAGAGGCACTAGCCATTGCTGCCGGTACATTGAAAATGAATGGCGCCTTAATTATCTTACTATCAAATTGGGAGAAGCTTCATTCCCAAATAGATGAAGATAGTCTTCGTTGGTCAGGTTCGCTTGAGGCAATTACGACGCCAAGATTTATTGCATATTTTAAGCATTGTATTCATAAATATGGTTTTCCTGTCCTTTATCATCAAAATGATTTAAAATTTGACCGCACTTTTCAGCAGTTATTTGTAAACCACAATGCGACCTTAGATCAGCAGAAAATTATTGAGCATATCTTACAAAAAGAATCTGAACTTTACTTTCTTACTGCCAAACGAGGAAGAGGGAAATCAGCTCTAGCAGGTTTATTAACGAATCAACTGGATACTCAAATTTACCTCACTGCACCGAATAAAAGTGCGGTTAAAATTTTGTCTGAATTTTCACAAAAAGAGATTATCTTTATTGCACCAGATGAGCTTTTCCTTACTTTGCAAAATGATCCTTCTTTTTCTGAAAATGCTTGGCTTTTTGTTGATGAGGCGGCAATGCTGCCGATTGCTCAACTTAGCGCTTTTTCTCATCATTTTAAGCATATTCTATTTACGACTACCATCCATAGTTATGAGGGAACAGGGCGAGGCTTTACGCTTAAATTTAAGCAAAAAATTAACCGCACTTTCTCTGACTTTGAGCTTATTGAACCGCTACGTTGGTCGAAAGATGATGCTTTAGAGGCATTTATCGATGAGCTGTTATTATTGAATGTAGAGGATGAGTTTAAACAAGCAGCATA
>CABSXY010000232.1 GCA_902481695.1 uncultured Haemophilus sp.
CAATATGGCCAGCACCACGATCAGGTAAATCATCGCGGTCTACAGAGGTAATCACCACATATTTCAACTTCATATCTTGGATGGTTTCAGCTAATTTACGTGGTTCATCTGGATCGGGTGGTAAGGGTTTACCATGTGCAACATCACAGAAAGGGCAGCGACGAGTACAAATTGCCCCCAGAATCATAAAGGTTGCCGTACCATGGTTAAAGCACTCGTGTAAATTTGGACAAGACGCTTCTTCGCAGACAGAATGTAGGCCATGACGACGCATCCCGTTTTTAATCGTTTCGATCTTTAATGAACTAGACGGCAATTTGATTTTCATCCATTCCGGCTTTTTCAATAATTCTTGATTAGGATCGATGTTTTTAACAGGGATGATTGATGTTTTGGCTGCATCGCGGTATTTTACGCCGCGTTCCATTTTAAAAGGCGTTGACATTGTTCTTTCCTAAAGAAAAATGCCTGATTCAGGCATTTTTAAATGTGTTATAAAAGTGAATGTTATAAATTTGTAACATTATAGCCCAAAAGTTCGGCAAAGTGTTTAATTAATTTGGGGGAAACTTTGTCAAGCGTTGCCTCTTCTTTACCGATAAAATCAGCAAGCTGACACATTTCAAGCCCTGCATAGCCGCAAGGATTAATGTAATGGAAAGGATTGAGATCCATATTGATATTAAACGCAAGCCCATGGAAAGAGCAGCCTTTGCGAATGCGTAAACCTAATGAACAGATTTTTTTGCCATCAATATACACACCAGGTGCATCTGGTTTGGGATAACCTTCAATGCCGTAGTCAGCTAGGGTTTTTACAACGGATTGTTCAAGTGCGGTCACTAATTGACGAACATTTAAATGTTCATGGCGCTTGATATCAATAAGCACATACATGACCTGCTGACCAGGACCATGATAGGTAATTTGACCACCACGATCAGATTGAACAACAGGAATATTACTGCGTTGTAATAAGTGTTCCGGTTTGCCTGCTTGGCCTTGTGTGAAAACAGGATGATGCTCAACTAGCCAAATTTCATCGGTGGTTTCTGCATTTCGATTATCCGTGAATTCCTGCATTTTATGCCAGATTTCCTGATAATCTTGTAATCCTAATTGACGGACAATTAAATCAGTATTGCTCATCTTAGAGAACCATTTTAACGCCTTCAACTTTTGCAAGTTCTTTGTAAAGGGTTTCTACTTGCTCAAAGTTTTGCGCGACGATATCAATCGAAACTGAATTATAAGTGCCTTTACTACTGCGTTTTTCCTTTGGAATATAATCACCTGGTAAATATTTTTGTATCACTGCTACGATGTCTTGCGCTAAACCTTCACGGTTAACACCTGCGACTTTAAATGTCATTGCAGCAGGGAATTCCATTACTTCTTTCAGTTTTTCATAATCATTTTCGGTTGTCATGTTGCATCCTTATTTAAGAGTAAGGTGCGCGAATCAGTTAAATTCACACACCTTACGAATTTATTGATGTGATATAAATGGGGAAGTACGGTTAATTTTCAAGGTGTTTAGTCAAATAATCCTTTAACTGTTAATACTAACCAGTCCCAACCTTTACCTAAGAAGCCGCCTTCTTGTACATCTTCTAATGCTTGAAGATTCAGGGTGGCGACATCTTTACCATCTAATTGATAAACAATTTTACCCACCACTTGACCTTTTGCTAAAGGTGCTTGTAAGTATTTGTTATCTAATTCATAACGTGCTTTTAAGTCAGCTTGTTTACCTTTTGGCACGGTAATAAAACCATCTTGCAATACACCGACTTTTACCTCACCTTTATCACCGTAGTAAACCGATTGTTTTGAAATTTCTTCATTGGCTTTGTAGGTTTTTAAGGTTTCAAAGTTAGCAAACCCCCATTGTAAGAGTTTTTTACTTTCGACTTCACGGCCTTTATAAGTTGGTACACCCATGACAACAGAAATCAAACGCATATTGTTTGGACTTGTGGCTGATGCGACAAGGTTATAACCAGCTTGGCTTGTGTGACCGGTTTTCATACCATCAACATTAATGGTTTTATCCCATAATAAGCCATTACGGTTAGGTTGTTTGATTTTGTTGAAAGTAAAGTCTTTTTCTGCGTAGATTTTATATTCTTCCGGTAAATCACGAATAATATGCGCACCAATAATCGCCATATCACGTGCAGTTGAATATTGGTTTGGATCGTCTAAACCATGTGGTGTGGTGAAGTTAGTATTTTTTAAGCCAAATTGTTGAACGTATTTATTCATGGTATCAACGAAGTTAGCCACGGTACCAGAAATATGTTCTGCCACAGCAACACAAGCATCATTACCTGAAACAATGATAATCCCTTTGTTTAAATCACCTACGGATACTTGTTGATTTAAATTTAAGAACATTTTTGAAGAATCTGGGAAGTTTCTACCCCAAGCACTTTCGCCAATGGTGACCATATCTTCATTATGAATTTTGCCTTGTT
>CABSXY010000233.1 GCA_902481695.1 uncultured Haemophilus sp.
AAAAAGAAAATGACTGTCAATTTACGATAATTGACGGATTTTAGCAGGATTCGGGATTAAAAGGATCAAAAAATGTCCGAACGGAGAGGAGCGCTCCCCGATAGCGCAAATATCCACGTTTGTGCCTATTTTTCTAAGGATTAATCAATAAGCAAACGGCCTTACAAGCTCTCTTTGAGAGAGATTGGCAAAAATCCCATTGTTTCAGTGCTAATGAAATCCCAAGGCAAACCTACACGTTGATGCTGTTATAGTATCGGTGATTGCATAATTGCTTCCTAAAATTCTCTATTTTCTTATCACGATAAAAAGTGCGGTTAAAACTTACGATGTTCAAGTTGGAAAAACTCACAGAAAAATGACCGCACTTTTATCAATGAACAGAGATAAAAAGGGGCTCTTGCTCTTAATTATTACCCTACTAAAACCGACGTCATGCTGAGCGATCCTGCAATCAGGTTATCGTTGAAAAACGTAATTTCGTCTTGTGGTTCGCGTAATGCTATGATGTACAGCAATGGCAAATAATGATCTGGTGTTGGCACAGAAAGCTCGGCTTTTTCGCCTAACTGTTCATAATGCACCAAAGTTTCATCATCTTGTGTCGCAATCGCCTGATTGACTGTTTCACGGAAAGCAAACGCCCAGTCATAACCTGCACCGATTTGATCGATATGCTCCCAACTGATCGCCCTCAGATTATGCACAATGTTACCACTACCAATAATTAATACGCCTTGTTCACGCAAAGCAGCTAATTTTTTCGCCAAATTGAAATGCCATTCTGCCGATTTCAAACTGTTAAGGCTCAGTTGCACCACGGGAATATCAGCATCAGGATAGAGAAATTTCAACACCGTCCAAGCACCATGATCAAAACCACGCGTTGGATTTAGCTCAACATTTTCTGGCTGTAATAATGACTGCACTTGCTTTGCTAACTCAGGCGAACCAGGCGCAGGATATTGCACTTGGCTGAGTTCATCAGGAAAACCGTAGAAATCGTAAATCATTTCAGGATGTTCACCTGAGGTCACCTGCAAACGGCTGCTGTACCAATGCGCTGAAATCATCAAAATGGCTTTTGGTTTAGTAAACTGTTGCGTAATTAGGCTGAAATTCTGATTGAACGGGTTTTCTTTATCTAACACGTTCATCGGGCTACCATGCCCAACAAACAATACAGGCATTTTTTTCATTATTTTCTCCTCAATATTTGATGGGGCAGATTGTACGGTTAAATCTTTGTGTGAAAAATACTACTTTATGAACAACATCTTTTACTAATCAGAAATAATGAATAATGAGGTTTAGAGAGATTGATGTGTTAAATAAGGTAAATATTACAAAGTTCGGTTAAATTTTACGAAAATTTTACTTAAAATTTACTTCATTTACAGTTTATTATCTTTATATTTAGGCGTATGATGACTATTAGTTTTACATAACCCCTAAATTTATTTAGGTAAATATATTATTTCTATTTAATAGGAGATTGAATAATGAAAAAATTATTCACAGCGGTACTTTCTGCGGCAGCCATTGCTGTACCTTTTTTTGCTTCTGCGAATACTGCGCCACAAACAGAACAAAGTGCAGTACAACCGGAAAAAGCAAAAGGCGTTTGGATTGATGTACGTTCAGCCGAGGAATTTAACGCAGGTCATTTACAAGATGCGGTGAATATTCCACATGATAAAATCATTGAAGGTGTGAAAGCGATTGGCTCAGATAAAGATGCACCGATCAACCTTTACTGTCGTAGTGGTCGCCGTGCCGAAGCCGCACTCACTGAGTTGAAAAATGCAGGCTATACCAATGTAACCAATCATGGTGGTTATGAAGATTTGGTAAAAAAAGGTTTGAAATAAACAACGTATCATTTAACGTAGAAATCCCCTAGATTAAGCATTTAGGGGATTTTTATTATAAAGTGCGGGCAGATTTTCGTTTGCTAAATACAATAATCTTCTTTTAATAAGTGACGGTAGGCATAAAGATAAGATGCGCCGACAAATGCTGCACCACCCGTGACATTGCCTAAAAAGACAGGAATCATATTGAAGAAGAATTGGCTCCAAGTCACATTAGCACCAGCAAAAATCCCGGCAGGAATAATAAACATATTGGCGACAAAGTGTTGTAATCCGATAAGCACAAAAATCATCACTGGGAACCATATGGCGAGGATGCGACCAGAGGTTTGTTTGGCGCCAAAATAGAACCAAATCCCCATGCAGACCATCCAGTTACAGGCAATAGCAGAAACAAAGGCGCGACCAAAATCCATTTGCACTTTTGCCTCGGCGATAGCAATGGTTTTAGCAGAGGCTGCACCTTCTGATAAACCGACATAATGCCCTAAGAAATATGCCATAAACAGCGCACCGAGCAGGTTGCCCAAACTTACTACAATCCAGTTACGAAATAATTTTTTAAGGCTTACTCGTTTTGTTAAACGGCCTAATGCCAT
>CABSXY010000234.1 GCA_902481695.1 uncultured Haemophilus sp.
CATTTTTACTGTTTTGTGATCCGCTTACGCCGCTTTCGGTCAGCTTTTGGCTTTCAGTTGGAGCTGTTGCCTGTTTGATTGTGTGGTACCGATATGTTCCCTTATCAATCTTTGAGTGGCAGCATCAAAAATTATCCAACAAAGTGCGGTGGATTTTAGGCTTGTTTCATTTGCAGTTAGGGCTGCTAATTTTATTCACGCCCATTCAGCTTTTCTTCTTTAATGGCTTGGCGTTAAATGGATTCTTGGCGAATTTAATTGCAGTGCCCTTGTATAGTTTCTTACTTGTACCCTTGATTCTCTTTGCGGTGTTGACCAATGGTGCATTTTCTTCTTGGTATCTTTCAAATGCGATTGCTCAAGGTGTTACACAATGCCTCAGTTTTTTTCAAGACTCGTATATGCCGATTTCGATTAATTTATCCCTCATTCTGACCGCACTTTTAAGCCTTATTTTTGGTGGGATGTTAGGTGGATTGTATTTTGCATCTCAAGCTCAAACAAAAAATATACCGTTAAAATCGAGTCGATTTTTCACATTAAACAGCACAAAAATCTTATTGCCAGAAGCTTATAAACAAGCGCTTCGAGATGTTATTTTTATTTTTTGTGTTTGTATGGGTACTCTAGGATATCGATATATCACGAAACCCAAATGGCAGTTAGATACGTTAGATGTTGGACAAGGTTTAGCAACCTTAATTGTGAAAGAGGGAAAAGGCGTGTTGTATGATACGGGGCCCGCTTGGCAGAGTGGAATAGGGGCTTCTTCCATGGCGGAATTAGAAATATTGCCTTATCTTCAACGGGAAGGCATTGAACTTGAAACCTTGATTTTAAGCCATGATGATAACGATCATTCGGGTGGCGCTAAAGCGATTTTAGCCGCATACCCAGATATTGAATTGATTACACCTTCTCGCAAAAACTATGGCGAAACGCACCGCACTTTTTGTCTTCAGGGAAAACAATGGCAGTGGCGAGGGCTTGATTTTAAAGTTCTTTCACCAACGCAAATAACAGATAGGGCGGATAATCCGCAATCTTGCGTGATTTTATTCACGGATGGACAGTATCAAATTCTTTTAACTGGTGATGCGGATGTGACAACAGAAAGAGCCTTTGCTGAAAAAGCAGGCAAGATTAACGTGTTACAGGTGGGGCATCATGGTAGTAAAACCTCAACAGGCGAGTTTTTACTGGCACAGACAAAACCGGATATAGCCTTAATTTCAAGTGGACGATGGAATGCGTGGAATTTTCCTCATCCAACCGTGATTGAACGGTTAAATCGTTATCAAAGTGCGGTCGAAAATACCGCTATTTCAGGTCATATAAGGTTAAATTTTACTGAAAAGGGCATTGAAATTGAAAAGGCGAGAGGAGATTTTTCACCTTGGTTTGCCCGTGTAATTGGATTATCCCCGAAATAACAGGTACAATGCAGCCAATTTTTTTAAGATAATTGATGTAAGAATAAGCTATGCAAGATAAAGATTTCTCAACCACACAAACTTTTAAGCGTTTATGGCCGATGATTTCACCGTTTAAATCAGGCTTATTAGTCGCCGCTTTTGCTTTAATTTTTAATGCTTTGGCAGATTCAGGTTTGATTTATATGCTTAAGCCTTTGCTTGATGATGGTTTCGGAAAAGCCGATCATTCTTTCTTGAAAATGATGGCATTTGTTGTTGTTGGCATGATTATATTGCGTGGGGTGACCAACTTTGTCTCTACTTATTGCCTAGCGTGGGTATCCGGTAAAGTAGTGATGATTATGCGCCGCCGTTTGTTTAAACATTTAATGTTTATGCCAGTGAGCTTCTTTGATCGTAATTCAACAGGTAAATTGCTTTCTCGTATTACCTACGATTCAGAAATGATAGCGAACTCTTCATCTAGTTCATTAGTGACGATTGTTCGCGAAGGAGCCTATTTAATTTCGTTGCTTGTTGTGATGTTCTATACCAGTTGGGAATTAACACTTGTGCTTTTTGTGATTGGCCCGATTATTGCAGTACTGATTCGCATGGTATCTAAGATTTTCCGTAAGCTTAGTAAAAACATGCAAGATTCCATGGGGGAATTAACCTCTGCAACGGAACAAATGCTGAAAGGGCATAAAGTGGTGCTTTCTTTTGGTGGGCAATTAGTGGAAGAAGAGCGTTTCGATAAAGTCAGTAACGATATGCGTCGCAAAGGTATGAAGATGGTGACTGCTGATGCGATTTCAGATCCAGTTGTGCAAGTAATTGCTTCTTTGGCGTTGGCAGCAGTGCTTTACTTAGCAACGACACCATTAATTGCTGATGATAATTTAACTGCGGGTTCTTTCACAGTGGTCTTTTCTTCTATGTTAGCGATGATGCGTCCGTTAAAGTCCTTGACGAATGTGAATTCACAATTCCAACGAGGCATGGCGGCCTGTCAGACATTATTTGCGATCT
>CABSXY010000235.1 GCA_902481695.1 uncultured Haemophilus sp.
ACTAATTTGTAAGTTGTATCAAGACTTAGGAATGATTTACAAAAGAAAAACTCTCCCTATAATGGGTACATAGTAATCTCTTAGATGGTACAAAGAAATGAATAAAACATTACTAAGTAATAATCCCAAACATATTTCATTAACCTGTCAAAAATTTCAATATGGTGGAGGTATGGAAAGATATCTTATTGATATTGTTAATGGATTATCTCAGGCAAATATTATACCTAAAATTTACTCTGCTAAATTTGATACCTCATTACCTGAATATGCTTTAATTAATCCCATAAAGATTAACCTTTCTTTTGTTCCTAAAAAATTGAGAACAACCTTCCTTTCTTATTTTGCAAATAAATATAAAGAAACATCCGAAGTCTCACTAACTACCTCTTATACCCTATCTGATGTGGTTATTTGTGGCGGGAATCACAAAGGATATTTACAAACATCAAAGAAAAAACCTAGCATGTCAGATCGATTTAAAATCACGGGTGAACAAAAATCCTTAAATCACGCCAAATGTGTTATCGCTCATTCTGCATTGATGAAAAAAGAACTGGTTGAGTTATATCATATCCCAGAAAACAAAATCGATGTGATTTACCCCCCTATTGATACAGATAGATTCATCAAAATCAATGAGGAAGAAAGAGTAAAACTCAGAGAAAAATTAGGTTTCAAAAAAGATGAGGTCATTTACCTATTCCCTTCCACCGGTCATACACGAAAAGGGTTTGATATTTTAAAAAAATATTTTGAAAAAACTCAGTTACCTATTCGCTTAGTCGTAGCTGGAACGCCTGTGGAAGAAACGCCTAAAATCTCTTCGCTTGGTTTTTGCAAAAATATGCCTGAATTATATCAAGCGGCAGATTTCACCATTATGGCATCTCAATATGAGCCATTTGGACTTGTTGGTCTAGAATCTATATTATCTGGCACGCCTATTATCTTTTCTGAAAATATGGGATGCCTAGAAGTATTACAAAATGAATTTGGCTATACATTTTCTAGAGAAAATATGAACACTTTGGATGATGCAATTCAAAAATCAGTAAAACAAGCATCAGAACAGGAACATCGTATTCACAATCCAATTGGCTGTATTCGTTATAATCCAAGTTTGAGTCATCATACTCAAGCAATACTGGAACTCATCGCTAAATGATATTGCCCATGACAGTTGCACTAAAATTTACAAAAGAAATACAAGCTCTATAATAACCGCAATTTTCTTATTAAATAGTACTTATGAATTCAAAAAAACACTTAGGTCATACCGCCCGTAAACGCTTTGGGCAAAACTTTTTACATGATACTTCTGTGATTCAAGGTATCGTGGCGGCAATTCATCCACAACCGAATCAATTCTTAGTAGAAATTGGCCCAGGGCTTGGCGCATTAACAGAGCCGGTTGGTGAACTTGTCGATCATCTGACTGTGGTAGAGCTTGACCGAGACCTTGCAGAACGTTTACGTCATCATCCATTTTTACATCAAAAGCTCACCGTCATTGAAACGGATGCGATGCAATTTGATTTTGGTGAGCTTTATACAAAAGAGAATTTAGCGGAAAAAGGTCAGAAGTTACGCGTATTTGGTAACTTGCCTTACAACATTTCTACCCCATTGATGTTCCACTTATTTAAGTATCACGATGTGATTCAAGACATGCACTTCATGCTACAAAAAGAAGTGGTAAAACGCTTATGCGCAGGCCCAAATAGCAAAGCTTACGGTCGTTTAACCATTATGGCGCAATATTTCTGCCAAGTGATGCCTGTACTTGAAGTACCACCTTCTGCATTTAAACCAGCACCGAAAGTAGATTCAGCCGTTGTGCGTTTAATTCCGCATAAAGAATTACCGCACCCTGTAAAAGATTTATATTGGTTGAACCGTGTTTGCTCCCAAGCGTTTAATCAACGTCGTAAAACATTGCGTAATGCTCTCTCAACACTATTTTCACCTGAAAATCTGACCGCACTTGGTATTGATTTAAATGCACGTGCAGAAAATTTGGCTATCGCAGATTATGCTCGCTTAGCGAACTGGTTGGCGGATAATCCACCAGCTGATATCAATAAAGATGAAATCTTAGATTCAGAAGAGTAAAAAGAGCAGTTAAAATGGCAACCTATTTCGTCGGTGATTTACAAGGCTGTTATGATGAATTACAGCTTTTATTAGAGCGTGTAGATTTCAATCCTACGCAAGATAAACTTTATCTTGTGGGGGATCTTGTGGCGCGTGGAGATAAATCACTTGAATGTCTTCGTTTTGTAAAATCCCTTGGCAATGCAGCACAGACAGTGCTGGGCAATCATGATTTACATTTAATTGCGACTGCACTGGGTATTAAAAAAGTGAAACCACGGGATCG
>CABSXY010000236.1 GCA_902481695.1 uncultured Haemophilus sp.
TGGTTTACCTGCAGCGGTGGGCGCGAAAAAAGCTCGTCCTCATGCTGAAGTAATTTTAGTGACAGGCGATGGTTCATTGATGATGAACATTCAAGAATTAGGTTCAATCAAACGCGGCAAATTACCGGTGAAAATTTTGCTGTTAGATAACCAACGCCTAGGTATGGTGCGTCAATGGCAAGACCTTTTCTGGAACAAACGCCGCTCTGAAACCATTTTAGAAGATAACCCTGATTTCGTGATGTTAGCGAAAGCCTTTGATATTCCAGCTGAACGCATTGAGTGCGCTGATGATGTAGATGCGGCACTTAATCGTTTATTAAATAGTGAAACTGCCTATTTATTGCAAGTATGCATTCCACCTGAAGAATGTGTATGGCCATTAGTACCTCCGGGTGCATGCAACACAGATATGTTGGAGGAAATTTAAGATGAACCAATATACTTTTGACTTGATCGCTCAACATCGCCCAGAGGTTTTAGAACGCGTATTACGCGTTATTCGTTTACGCGGCTTCACTGTGACTAATATGGAGATGGCATTGGTAGAGACCAAAGTGCAGTTAAAAATTACTGTAAAATCTGACCGCACTTTTGATTTGTTGGTGAATCAATTGGCGAAACTGCCGGATGTGATTGAAATTAAGTAAAGGAACTTAAAAATGAAAAAGCTATTTGCTTTTATTTTGCTATTGTCAACAATCGTTTTGGCGGCTTGCTCGTCACGTTCGTCATCAACAACACAAGAGCCCATTGAGATGTTTATGTTTAGCCAAGATGGTGGACTTTTCGTCTTTACCAATAAGGAAAGTTTTGAACTCCGAGGCCCCGCAATCTCTGATTTATCGAAATTTTTAAATAGCTCTTATACCAAAACAGTTGAAAAGGTGGAACCGGTCTTCCTGATTGATCAAGAAGACAAACAGGTTATTGCAACGTTAAGATTGTATGCTCGGGTAGATAACTTAACGGAAAAACAACGCAGTGAATTATTAAAGACATTTATGTTCCAGCAGACGACAGAAGTACTCAAAAATAAATTGCAACAACGCTATGGCATTTCAGCTCAGTTTGATATTTATGATGTGATTTATGAGGCGAGAGGTGTTAGTCGACAATATGAAAATCGAGATGAATTATTAGCAAAATATAAACTTGCAAAACCGATTATGGCAACAGTGGACCGATATTATGGCAGCAAGATTGACACCTCGTATTCTGACAATTCTGAATCAGTTAATCCGCTTGTTATTTTAACTGCGCCATTGTGGATTCCATTTAGTCTTCTTGATTGCTTCAACGAGCGTAATGTATTCCTTGATTTTTGTCCGTTCCGTTAAATAGCAATAAAGTGCGGTTAAAATTCATAGTGAAAAATAACCGCACTTTGGATTTATTAGTGAAGCGGTTGGGAAAATAACTGAAGATTATGAAGGTAAAAAAATGAAAAAAATGCGTTTATTTATTGGGATGTTGATAGCTACGCTTTTATTGGGCTGTGTAACAGCAGATCAACAATATAAAGAATTATCATCCAAAAAAGAAGTGATCAAATCTTTCTTTATTGCTGATAATAGTATTTATGCGATTGGGCAACTTAATAGTTATCAATTTAATAGTAAAGATAATGGGGATACGGCTCAATTAATTAAATTACTTGAGTCACCTTATACTAAAAATATTTCTTTTGTGAAGATTGATGAGATAAGAAAAAATGTTAAAACCAATGAAGTAGAGGCATTCTTATCAATATATTTTAACCATAAAAATTTAACAAAAGCTCAACTTGATGAACTTTATAATATAAATTCTCCTTATAGAGATGGACGTAGAATGTTTTTTTCAATGAATAATGGAAATCTTGTTGATATAAAAAATAAAAATGAGATTTTGCAAAAGGCTAAACTTATTCAGCCATTAGAAACAAAATATGTAGAGTTTAGCAATGAAAAAGAAATTAGTATTAATAAATTGAACAAAGAAGAGGCTGCACTTTCAGCTATTATTATTCCTTTTGCCATCATAGGGCTACCATTTGCAATCGTTGAGAAAGTTCTTACGACTGTTACGTCTCCGTAAGGTGCATGGATTTTTAATATAAACAAAACAATGTGGGCAAATTTATGTAATTTGCCCCTACACTGTGAAATACAGAAGCTATATTTAGCAATAAATTTACTACTTGGAGAGATTATTTATGCCAAAACTACGTTCAGCGACCAGTACTCAGGGTCGTAATATGGCAGGTGCACGTGCCTTATGGCGTGCAACAGGGATGAAAGAAAATGACTTTGGTAAACCGATTATTGCGGTGGTGAACTCTTTCACCCAATT
>CABSXY010000237.1 GCA_902481695.1 uncultured Haemophilus sp.
GTGGTTTAATTTGCTCGGGTGATAGTTTTATTAATAGCGAAGAAAAAATTGCTCAAATTAAAGCGGATTTCCCTAACGTAACAGCAGTAGAAATGGAAGCAACAGCGATTGCGCAAGTTTGTCATGCCTTTAACGTACCTTTTGTGGTTGTTCGAGCTATTTCTGATGCAGGTGATGGTGAAGCGAGTATGTCATTCGAAGAATTCCTTCCGCTTGCGGCAAAACAATCTTCAGCGCTAGTAGTAGGAATGCTTGAACAGCTATGATCGTATACGGGCAATTAGTGGATGATGAAACTCGCTGCGTTCACTATTGCAGAGAAAAAGACGTTATTGCCCCTAAAATGCGCAAAGTGCTTAAAGTTCTATCCCTGCTATCAATGTCATAATGAAGCCGAGGATCATAATTTTGAACCTTGGCTTGCCTCACAGTTCGATGAACATGCTATTCTTTGTGGTCATTGTAAACAAACATTAAGCATCGAAACTTATCTTTCCGTTGATGCCTGCCCGCATTGTCATCATCCTTTCAATCCAAATTGTGCAAAGCATTACGAATTATATTTCAAAAAATAGACGTCTCTTTTGAGGCGTTTTTTTCATTCTAAACGCCATATTCTAAAAAGCTATATGTTAGGGTGAATGGTTATTAGATGGTTATAAAAAAATTTTCTAAAATCATCCGCACTTCTATTTTAAAAGTTAGTATTTTAATAATTAACAGGAAAGAATATGCGATCCTTCATTAAAAAAGCACTCACAACAAGTGCGATTCTTTTTTATTCGGTATTTAGCCAAGCGCAAGGTGAGAAAAATTTGCGTGTTGGTATCGACTTAACCTATGCGCCTTATGCATATTTAGATAATGGCAAAGCGAGTGGTTTTGACCCTGATTTAATGCGTACTTTGGGTAAAAATCTCAACAAAAATGTTGAATTCAAAGATACTCGTATCGAAAACATTATTATCGGTTTAAATGCGGGGCACTATGATGTAGTGGCATCTGCACTTTACGTAAATCCACAACGTGCAAAACAAGTAGACTTCTTACCTTACTTACAAACAGGTGGTGTACTTGTTGTTCGTGGTAATGATGATTTTGCGCCGCAACGCTTAGAAGACTTATGCGGTAAAAGCATGTCTTCAATGAAAGGTGCCGCATGGATTCCAACAGTCAATAAAGTGTCAGAAGAATTCTGTGCACCGAAAAATTTAAAACCAATTACGGTGAAAGAATACCCAAGTGCGCCTGAAGCCGCACAAGCGTTATTATCTGGCGGTGTGGATGTCCAATATGAAGATGCTGCCGTGGCTCAAATGGTAATTAACCAATTAGGTGATCGCTTAAAAATTACTAATAAAGAACAACTTTATCCAGTATTAATCGGCTTAGCATTTAACAAAGATGATGTGAAAGGCAAAGCGATTATTGCACAAGCCATTAAAGATACATTGGCAGATGGTTCATACAATGAATTGTTGAAAAAATACAATCTTGAGTTTCCAAATGAAGCCTTGCTCAAAGCTAATGGTTTAGAGAATGCAATTGATCAAGCGATCACTGCAAATTCTGAAGCGCAAAGTGCGGTCGATTCTGACAAAGTTTCTGAAAAAGGTTTTAACTGGGCGTATTTAGGTAGTTTATTTACTAATACAGATTTTTGGAAAGCGGTATTAACGGTTTTAGAACTCAGTACCTTAACGTGGATTTTTGCGATCCTTTGGGGCTTTGTTTTAGCATTGGGTACACAATCTAAAAATCCATTATTTAATAAAGCGGCAAACACCTATATTTGGTTGTTCCGTAGCTTGCAGTTGTTAGTGTTACTGCTCTTTATCTCTAACGTTCCACAATTATGGCCTGCACGTTCAGTGGTATTATCCAATCCGTTCGTGGCAGGTTTGATTTAAATGGTTCTAAGCGAATCAGCCTATATTGCAGAAATTCATCGTGGTGCATTATCAGCTATTCCTAAAGGTCAATATGAAGCGGGTAAAGCCTTGGGAATAGGCTTCTGGGGCGTGCAACGTCATATTGTGATTCCACAAGCGTTGAAAGTCGCGTTAACGCCATTAACAAACCAATATATTACGATTGTTAAATTAACGTCATTGGTTTCAGTGATTTCATTAACAGAAATTTTATTAGTAGGCCAACAGCTTTATACACGTAACTTCTTGGTATTAGAAACGTTATTAGCCGTAGCATTCTACTATGTTGTGATTGTGAGCTTGCTTTCTTGGTTATTGAAAAAATTAGAACAACGTTTAGATGTGTCATTACGTCATGAAGAAAGTGAACAACCAGTTAATGTAGGGAAAGACCGATGTTTTT
>CABSXY010000238.1 GCA_902481695.1 uncultured Haemophilus sp.
TAAACAGCACAACATGAGTTGATTCGTGCAACCAATGAATTACATTTAATGTATTTGCATGCCACAGATAAAGTTTTAAAAGACGATAAGCTATTAGAATATTTCAATATTCCAAAATTATTATGGCCTCGCTTACGGTTGTCTTGGCAAAATCGTCGTTATCAAACCATTACGGGGCGTTTAGATTTCTGCATGGATAATCGAGGATTGAAAGTGTATGAATACAACGCAGATTCAGCCTCTTGTCATGCGGAAGCCGGTGAGTTTATGAATCGATGGGCAATCCAAGGTGGATTGAATATGGGTGAAAATCCTGCTGATGGTTTACGTAATGCATTAGCGGATTGTTGGAAACACAGTGAAGCTACGCCGCTTGTTCATATTATGCAAGATCATGATGATGAAGAAGATTACCACTCATTGTTTATGCGTAATGCACTGGTTCAAGCAGGATTTCAAGCCAAAATTATTCATGGTACAGAGGGGCTATATTGGGATAGTCGTGGTCGTTTAATTGATGATGAAGATAACCAGATAAAAACGGTGTGGAAAACATGGGCTTGGGAAACCATGTTAGAGCAACTTCGTGAAGATGCGACAGGCATGGAAGTAGCACCACCAATTCGTACAGGCTACCCAGAAGATAAAGTGCGGTTAATTGACGTGTTACTTCGTCCAGAAGTCTTAGTCTATGAGCCACTTTGGACAGCGATTCCAAGTAATAAAGCGATCTTACCAGTATTATGGTCATTATTCCCAAATCATCGTTATCTACTCGAAGCGGGATTTGAATTGACACCTGAATTGATTAAAAATGGTTACGCACAAAAACCAATTGCAGGTCGTCGAGGTGATAATGTGAAACTCATTGGTGAGTGCCAATCTGTACTCGATAGCACAGATGGCCGTTTTGATAAGCAGGAAAGTATTTATCAACAGCTTTGGTGTTTACCAAAAGTGGAAAACCAATATGTTCAGGTCTGTACTTTCACTGTAGGGGGGCATTATGGTGGTAGCTGTTTACGCTCAGACCCGAGTTTAGTTATTATGGGAAATAGCGATATGCAACCGTTAAGGGTATTATCTGATAAAGACTTCCTTAAAAAATAAAAACAAAATCGGCACTCAAAATGAGTGCCGATTTATTATCATCAATTTATTAAATTATTTCGTATCTTTGTTATCAGCAGATTTTTCATTTGCTTTTAACATATCCGCAGGAATAAAGCTTTTTTGTACTTTTTCCATGTGTGGAAGGTTATGCGCAATACCTTTGTGACAATCGATACAGGTTTTGTTTTGTTCCTGTGCAAGTGCGTGCATTTGTTGTGCCACAGTTTTTTGTTGAGTAAAGTCCATATCATTGAAGTTATGGCAGTTACGGCACTCTTGTGAATTATTCGCTTTCATACGCGCCCATTCGCGTTCTGCCATTTCTAAACGATGTTTTTCGAATTTTTCTTTAGTATCGACTTTACCCGTAAAGTGAGCATAAACTTCAGTTGATGCCTGCATTTTACGAATCATTTTTGGTACAAATTCGTGTGGAACGTGACAGTCTGAACAAATTGCTTTCACACCTGAACGGTTACTAAAGTGGATTGACGCTTGGTACTCAGGTACAACGTCATTAGTATGACAGTCTGAACAGAATTGCTCTGTATTGGTTGTCGCCATTCCTGCGTTAAACAGGTTAGTTCCAACGATAGTACCAATGATAGTTAATAAAATAACCCCACCAATTGCCATTTTGCTCGGAGAGCGTAACCAACGGCAAACTTTCTGAATGCTTGATTTAATCATGGTTTAGCTCCTTATTTTCCTTGCATTTGACGAATGGTTTCAAATTTATTTTGAATAATTGGATTCACGTCAGTTTGTTGAACGTGGCATTGTAAACAGAAATAACGACGCGGCGAAGTGCCTTCTGTTTTTTGTCCGTCACGTGTTAAGAAATGGCTTTCAGGCACGCGAGGTGCACCCGTTGTTGGTGCAACATCCGGAGAGTGGCAGCCTAAACATTGATTCGCATTTTTAGTCACTTGTAAACCACGAATGCTGTGTGGAACAAGTGGGGGTTGGTTAGGGAAAGTAACAGGAATATTGCCTACATCTTTATAAGGATTATTAAATGCAGGTGCAACACTTTCTGCTGTTTTATCAATGCTGTTTGCCACTTGTGGTGCATCGGCAAAGGCCAGTCCACTACATAAAGCCAGCATGAAAATAAATGATTTTTTCATGAAATCCACTCCATTAAATAATTAAATATTTTTAA
>CABSXY010000239.1 GCA_902481695.1 uncultured Haemophilus sp.
AAAAATGATTAAATTGTAATCGATGTATATTCTAATCTAAAAAATGAAAATAGTAAAGCATTTTTTTTAATTTTTTTTCATAAACCAATAATAAAAAAAAAAAAATCAATATTAATTATTCTCATTTATGCAATATATGTAAAATAAATTCTCATTATCAGATCAAGAATGATGAAATCTGGTGAATTTGATGTACGCAATTGTATTCAGAATTTACGTAGCGTTATCTCAAAATTTCATTCTAATTTAATTATTCCATCTCAAAGACATCCATTTATTTCTTTTATATCCATAATCAAAAATCACCTTATTTTGACCTATGCATGAAAGTAGGATAGTTATCCGTTTTGATTTGTGACGTATTTATATATTTAATTTAACATAATATACATTATGCGAAATCAATTACAAGGTTAGTGAAAGCTACGTATTAATAAGATCACAGAGTTATGCACAGGTCACGAATACTGCTTAAGCAATGTGAAATCTGGATTGACAACACCTTGTAACAAGATTAAATAATGACTTATACACTCCAAAATTGTTATGTAAGGAAAAAATAAAGAGATTTATAGATGCCAAATAATGATAACGCTACGTGAATTCTGCGTTATTTTATGAGGTGAATATCATCAGATTTAAAAAAGAAAAACGTAAATCTCAGGGATTAAGATTTACGTTTTTAATGAATGGCATTTGTGTGACTATGACACGATATGTATAAGGTTAAGATAACAGTTTTGCACCATATTCATAAACCTGTTGTAGTAAATTCAGTCTGGTTGGATTATCCGAATATTCCTCTGCTAACTGTTGTAAACTTTCTTCAAATTTAGCCGCACTTTGTTCTAATTTACGTTGGCGATATTTTTGCCATTTGATTTGCTCTGCACGATTTAGAGTTTTGTAGAAATGTCTTGCACGATAATGGAATAACAATTCAGGAATTCGTTTATCTTCAAATGCTAAACCATGTTCAGCTAATTTCTCGGCCGGTAAATCCCGTAAAATAGCCATATTGTTTTTATCGGCATTGCTAAAGAAACCGTTATAAAGCTCCGTTTCTACATTATCACTCGGCTCAAATTCTCGTTCTTCTGAGAAGATTTCAATAACTTTCTCGCGTATATCTAAGGATTGACGCAATTTTGCTAAATTATCTAAGCATTGTTGTCTGTCTATCCCTAAACGAGCTGCATTTTCAGGCAGTAACGTTTTTGCAGGCGCCAAAATTGGGCATTTATTAATATGAACCAATTTCAATGGAACTGATGAAACTCCCCTTTCTTCTAGCTCGCTTTTCTTGGTATATAAATCTTGTCGCAAATCAACCGCACTTTTACTGAGCAAATTATCAATATTACCAGATAAATCACAGACGATGACGGCATTTTGATTAGTTGGATGCCATGCTAATGGTGCTACCCAAGCACAATTACCGCGATAATTCCCTAGCATGCCTGAAACGTGCACTAATGGTGTCATTTCAGCTGTGTCGATCAGTTTCTCAATTTCCTTTTTACCTCTATGCTCAAAGAAGAATTGAAATAATTTAGGCTGCTTTTCTTTGATTAATTTAGCCATGGCGATGGTTGCATACACATCCGACATCGCATCATGGGCATTTTCATGCTCAATGCCATTTGCTTTGGTTAGTTTTTCTAAGCGGAAGCTTGGTATTCCATCATCGTCATAGGCCCAATTAATGCCTTCAGGACGCAAAGCATAACAGGCGCGCACTAAATCCAGTAAATCCCAACGAGAATTACCATTTTTCCAACTATATTCATAGGGATCAATGAAGTTACGGTAAAAGGTATAACGAGTCATTTCATCGTCATAACGAATGTTGTTGTAACCCATCACACAAGTATTAGGTTGTGAAAACTCAGCTAGAATTTTTGCGGCAAATTCAGGTTCAGGAATCCCCTTTTCATTACATTCTTGTGGCGTAATTCCTGTGACCATTACGGCTTCCGGGGCGGGCAAATAATCATTGGTTTGCTTGCAATACAACATAACAGGCTCACCAATGATATTGAAATCTGCATCAGTACGAATACCGGCAAATTGAGCTGGACGATCACTTGCCGGATTAGTACCAAAACTTTCGTAATCGTAGATAAAAAAACTAAAATCTGTTGCCATAATTAAGCCAAAATTTTATCTAAATAATATAAACAGAAAATTGCTGAAAGGCTGATAATCACGCCAAACCAGTTAATTTTACTGATTTTTTCTTTGAAGAAAAATGCGCC
>CABSXY010000240.1 GCA_902481695.1 uncultured Haemophilus sp.
ACCATTTGATCATATGACAAGATGTGTATCCACCTTAACTTAATGATTTTTACCAAAATCATTAGGGGATTCATCAGTATAAAGCGCTTTCAATTTTCAAAGAATTTTAAAACTTCTCAAAAACTGACCGCACTTTTTGTATTTTCAAAGATGCCTATGTTAAGTAAACCTTATAATTTCACATCCAACTTCGAGTAAGCTCGCTCTACTTTTTCCAATGCTTTTTCTACGGAAATATCACGAGCGAGCAACACACCTAAACGGCGATGACCATTGATTTCGCCTTTGCCGAAAATGCGGATATTGGTGTGTGGTTCAGCCAATACTTCGGCGATATTGCCAAATTGCACGTTTTTCGATTGGCCTTCCACCACAATGGCTTTGGAAGCCGATGGACTAATGAGAGTAATTTCTGGAATAGGTAAGCCTAAAATCGCGCGGGCGTGTAAGGCGAATTCGGATAATTCTTGAGAAATCAGCGTGACCATACCAGTATCATGTGGGCGAGGGGAAACTTCATTGAAGATAACCTCATCACCACATACAAACATTTCCACGCCGAAAATACCGCGACCACCTAATGCGGTGGTGATTTTCTCTGCCACCTCTTGGGCTTTTTTCAAGGCTGCATCAGACATCGCTTGTGGTTGCCAAGATTCGCGATAGTCACCCTCTTCTTGACGATGGCCGATTGGCGCTAAGAAGCTGGTGCCATTAATGTGGCGAACGGTGAGCAAGGTGATTTCATAATCGAATTTAACAAACCCTTCTACAATCACACGTCCCGCACCTGCTCGACCACCTTGTTGAGCGTAATCCCAGGCTTTTTGTAAGTCGTCTTTGGATTTCAAAATACTTTGACCGTGGCCAGAAGAAGACATAATCGGTTTCACCACGCAAGGAATACCGATTTTTTCAACCGCACTTTGGAAGTCAGCAAAGTTATCGACAAATTGATAAGGTGAGGTTGGTAGGCCAAGCTCTTCGGCAGCTAAACGGCGAATGCCTTCACGATTCATTGTAAGCTTGGTGGCTTTGGCGGTAGGCACAACATTAAAACCCGCTTTTTCTAATTCAATCAGCGTATCTGTCGCGATGGCTTCCACTTCCGGCACGATGTAATCTGGACGCTCTTTTTCCACTAAGGCTTTGAGTGCTGCTCCATCTAGCATGGAAATCGTATAAGCACGATGTGCCACTTGTTGTGCTGGGGCGTTTTCATAACGATCGACGGCAATCACTTCCACGCCTAAACGTTGTAATTCAATCACCACCTCTTTGCCCAGTTCACCAGAGCCAAGCATCATCACTTTGATAGCATTCGGGGTTAATGCTGTACCTAGGGTTGTCATGTTGTGTCCTTATTTTAAGAAAGATTCATCAAGCGCTAAATCGTCATTTTTATTAATCCCTACACCGCGAGCAATCACATTTTTAGCAATTTCATGTGCTTCTTCTAAAGAATGCTCGGTGTAAGTCCCACATTGGTATTCGTTTAATTCAGGAATTTGGTTTTGATCTTGCACGGTTAAAATATCTTTCATGGAAGCTAACCATGCATCAGCCACTTGTTGCTCGTTTGGTGTGCCGATTAATGACATGTAAAAACCTGTGCGACAACCCATTGGGGAGATATCTATGATTTCTACATTGTCATTGTTTAAATGGTCACGCATGAAGCCCGCAAATAAATGCTCAAGGGTGTGAATCCCTTTTGGTGGGAGAATTTCTTTGTTTGGAATGCAAAAACGAAGATCAAAAACAGTGATGTCATCGCCCTTTGGGGTGCGCATCGTTTTGGCTACACGCACGGCAGGTGCGTTCATACGGGTGTGATCCACTTTAAAACTGTCGAGTAATGGCATATTTATTTCCTTGAAAATCAGTAATTTGTAAATTAATTGCAAGTTTTTGTAAATTTTTTTACATTTTTTTACAATTTCTTTGAACTTTTCTTTTTAGCGTCGGTCTTATAGAACAAGCAACTTGCAGTTGTTTTAATAAAATTGGTTCCTTAGGTTATTTGCCCCTTACTCGATAAGGGGCGTTTTTTTATCTGTTGAATATCAATTCGTCTTTATTCTAGCCCACAACCAGGTTATGCACAAAGGCTATTCACAGCTATGACACGAAAGGCAAACTGAAAAAGAGCAAGGCAATATAACGCAGTCCTTTTCCAATCGTCATAAAAATCAAACAACTTAGCCAATTCAATCGAAGCCAACCGGCTACCGCACAAAA
>CABSXY010000241.1 GCA_902481695.1 uncultured Haemophilus sp.
TGAAAGATGTGGCGGCGTCTAAAGCACCAAACTCTAAAGTAGCAGGCCAAGCAAACGTATTTGTATTCCCTGATATCAACGCAGGTAATATCGGTTATAAAGCGGTACAACGTTCTGCAGATTTAGTCGCTGTAGGTCCAATGCTTCAAGGTATGCGTAAACCGGTTAATGACTTATCTCGTGGTGCATTAGTAGATGATATCATCTACACCATCGCATTAACCGCAATCCAAGCAACTCAAGCTTAATTAAAGTCTTTGTTGTAAAACACTAAATAAAATAACCGCACTTTTGATAACTCAAAGTGCGGTTATTTTTAGGCTTGTTTTTAATGACTACTCTACGGATTTTAAGTATTCAACCAGCTTCAAGCCAATCTCTCTTCGCCACCCTAAAAGCAAATCAGGCTGTTTTGTCATATCTTCATTTTTTAACCAGACCCATTTAATGAGATCTTCTAAATTTCGTTTACTCGCCAGAATATCAAGGGTTAATCCTTTTGGGGTCAGTTCATAAGCTTTTTCTTGTAACAATCGAATTGCCTTTTTATAACGAGGATCATCCACAATACGCACTAAACGTTTAGGATAATCATAAGGGGAAATTCGGCGGCTTTGTGCTAACAATTGAAGCATTTTTTTGCCACGTACACGGACTTCATTTTCAGATAATCCAAGCGCTAACATTTCTGATGTATTACGAGGATTATTTTTTGCGACTTTCCAAAGGTTGTCCGATTTCACCACATAAGAAAGGGCTAAGTTTCGAGCCATTGCCGTTTCTTGTCGCCACTTAGCTAATAGCTGTAAACGCGCTAATTCGAGCGGATTCAATTTCCAAACATTCGGAATATCTAAATAAGCTTTATTTGGATCGCGATCATCTAATTTACTGGTTTTCGAGATCGCAAGCTGGCAATCATCAATTACTGCTTGAAGCCAAGGTGATTGTGCTAATTCTATTTGCATTTTTTGATAGACCGGCAAGAGATACCATACATCCCCTGCAGCATATTGTAACTGTACGGGTGAAAGTGGGCGTTTTAGCCAATTTGTACGCGTTGCCCCTTTATCCATTTCAACGCCCAAATAATGCAATACAAGTTTAGCCAGACCTGCTGAATTAGCAAAACCTAGAAAACGCGCCATAATTTGCGTATCCATCATAGGTTGTGGAAGTGCATCAAACTCTTGTAAGAAAACCAATAAATCTTCATTACAAGCATGCAAAATTTTTGTCACCTGCTGATCGCGTAATAATTCTACAAAAGGTGAAAAATCAGTAATGGATAAAGGATCGATCAATGAAACACGATCACCATCATAAAGTTGAATTAATCCTAATTTAGGATAATAGGTCGATACTCGCATAAATTCGGTATCTAAAGCGACCGCACTTTGTTGACGCGCTAACTG
Source organism: uncultured Haemophilus sp. (assembly GCA_902481695.1). GTDB lineage: Bacteria > Pseudomonadota > Gammaproteobacteria > Enterobacterales > Pasteurellaceae > Haemophilus_D. The sequence continues at coordinate 1,416 of CABSXY010000241.1, forward strand.
ACAAACCTGAGCGAGTTCTTCATTATTTTGAATTAATGTAAAGTGCGGTTGATTTTGGCATTCTTTTATCATTGTAATAGGATGTATTTTCAAATAGAGGTACAGACTAAACAGGGATATGAACACATATCCCTGATTTAATTAATGTTGCGCGCGTTTTGCTATTTCTTCATCACGCAGTATGCGTCTTAAAATTTTGCCCACATTACTTTTCGGCAATTCATCGCGAAACTCAATATCTTTCGGGACTTTATAACCTGTGAGATGTTGTCTGCAATGTTGGCGTAATTCATCACGCGTGAGGCTGTCATCTTTCTTCACAACGAAGATTTTGATGGTTTCTCCTGATACTTCATGTGGTACACCAATAGCGACTACTTCAGCGACTTTATAATTTAGCATCACCACATCTTCGATTTCATTTGGATAAACGTTGAAGCCTGAAACTAAGATCATGTCTTTTTTGCGGTCAACAATACGGAGGCTATAGCTCTCGTCCATAATGACGATATCACCCGTTGCCATCCAACCATCTTGAAGCACTTCAGCAGTCGCTTCAGGACGTTGCCAATAGCCACGCATGACTTGTTCACCTTTAACCCAAAGCTCTCCAGCTTCACCAAGTTGTGCTTCCGAGCCATCATCTTTGATAATTTTAATATCGGTATTTGGCACTGGTACACCGATTGTACCATTGTGTTTCACCACATTAATCGGACAAGCGGCAATTAGCGGTGAACATTCTGTCATACCATAACCTTCAATGATATTGCAGCCAGTTAAATCATGCCAACGCGTTGCGACCGATTGTTGGATCGCCATACC
>CABSXY010000242.1 GCA_902481695.1 uncultured Haemophilus sp.
AAAGATATGCTCTGCAATTTGAATTGCGGTTTCAGTTTTACCTACGCCACTCGGGCCAACAAGCAATAATGCCCCCAACGGGGTACCAGCACGGCGTAAGTCCGCCATAGCAGTAAGCAAGTTTTTGTGAATTTGCTCAATGGCTTGAGATTGCCCCTTGATATTGTCATTAAGAATATCAGGAAGCTCGGTGAGTTTAGTGAGTTCATCACCAGTCATGCTATTTACAGGAATACCTGTCAAATCAGCAATTACCGCAGTAATTTGTTTGCTTCCCACTTCAGCATGAATTAAACATTCTTCAGGCTTGATTGCTTCATATTCCGCTTTTTTCGCTTGTAATTGAGCGATCAATTCTTGACGTTCTTCTTCAGTATATTCTGTTTCAGAATCAGAGAGCTTGCTCCGTAAGGATAAAATTTCTTCCACTAATGCTTTTTGAGATTCAAATCGAGAAGAAAGCACATTTTTTTCTTCGGCTAATTCAGTGAGTTGGTTTTCTAGTTTTGTTTTCACTGTACTATCAACTGTTTCACCTAGCTGATAATCACGATCAAATTCAGCAATGGCAACATTGATTTCATGGATCTTATTATCTAAGTAGTTTATGCGTTTTGGTGGAGTGTCTTTTGCTGTAGAAACGCGCGCACAAGCCGTGTCTAAAATATCAATCGCTTTATCCGGAAGCTTTTTCGCCGCAATATAACGTGCAGATAGTTTTGTTACGGTTTCAAGTGCTTCACCCGTGATATAAACGCCATGCGCTTTTTCGTAGAGAGGTTTTAAACCACGTAGAATGACAATACTTTCTTCAATAGAAGGTTCGTCTACTTTCACTAATTGGAAGCGACGAGATAGCGCAGGATCGCGTTCTACATATTTTTTATATTCAGACCAAGTCGTGGCTGCAATTGTGCGAAGCTCACCTCGAGCAAGAGCCGGTTTTAAAAGGTTGGCTGCATCGTTGCCACCTTCGCTGCCACCCGCACCAATAAGTGTATGGGCTTCATCAATAAAAAGAACAATTGGCGTTGTGCTATTTTTTACAAAATCAATCACCGATTTTAAGCGTTTTTCAAATTCCCCTTTGATTGATGCGCCAGATTGTAAAGCGGCAAGATCTAGGCTCCAAAGTTCAACATTTTGTAAATGTGGAGGAACTTGTTTATTGACGATGCGTAATGCTAATCCTTCAATTAATGCACTTTTACCGACACCCGCATCACCAACTACAATCGGATTGTTTTTTCTTCTGCGTGAAAGAATATCGATCATCAGATCAATTTCTTTGTCGCGAGCGAGAACGGGATCAATATTACCTGCAGAGGCTTTAGCCGTTAAATTTTCAGCAAAACGTGCTAAATCAGATTGGTCTGTATGTACGGCTGAAGGTGTAGCGGTATTTTCTTGTGTGGTTTGTGATTCAGCGGAGCCTTTAGCAAATACAAGTAAAGATTGACGTAATGTTTCTTTGTTAATTTGATTTAAGTAGCTCGCAACAGCAGTTGGTAAATAGCGCGATGCATTCAATACCAATGCTAAGAAAATGCTTGCACTGCGAATTTGTGTCTGTTCAAACTCAAGTGATCCGAGTAACCATGCTTCTTGCAACATTTCAATCAATAATGGCGAGAAGCTTGGTACTGAGTCAATATTAGTGTGAGATGTTTGCGTTTTGCTGAGTAAAAGTGCGGACAGTTCTTCGTGAGAAATGTTAAGTTTATTTAAAATAAAGCGAACGTCTGAGAATGGATTTTCCAATGACTTAAGTAATAAATGGGCTGGAAGCACTTCCGATTCACCGCAACTAATTGCATAAGCGGCAGATTCTTCTAACATTAATTTAGAAACGTCATTTAATGCCCCTAATGTCGCGGCTAAGTTAATTTTGATCATTATTTGAGATCCTTATGTTTAATAAAGCATTTGAAAGATAAATAAACTTAGGTATTTTATTTTTTTATATAGAAATTTACTACAACTATTTTTACTATTTAGAAATAGATGAAATTACATTATACTAGGCGATATTTTACGCGTTAAACAAAGGACAATCATGGCTGTTCAATCCGACTACCGTTACACCCTTGATGCCGGTGAAAAACATACTTTTGATGTGATCAGTTTTAAGCTGACTGAAGGGCTTTCAGAACCATTTCGGTTAGAGCTTATGTTATCAAGTTTTGATCCGAATATTTCATTTTCAGCATTAATGG
>CABSXY010000243.1 GCA_902481695.1 uncultured Haemophilus sp.
TTTTAGATACATATACGCAAGCTTTAAAAAAGGCATTCTATAAACACATATCTTAATATTTAAAGCGGTCATTTTTACAAGAAATTAAAAAAAGCGTGCATTCTTATACACGCATTTGTTCGATCACACCGTTATTTTTCTAAAATGAAATCACCAGAAACATATTGGTAAATATAACCCTTTTCATCATCAAACTGAATATCAAAATTCTTCAAATAAATAACAAAATCTTGTCCTTTAATTTTCATTAAATCATTTGATAATGTTTGCATGACACTATCTGACTGTGGTTTCATAAAATCAATATTATGTTGTTTGAATACATTTTGAATATGCTCATCCAGAATAACGCAGTATTTGTCATCTGTTTCGACAAAGCAAACCTTAAGTTGCTCAACAGGCTCTTTCTTAGGTACGCTTGAAGACTCACTTAATTCAATTTGGATATTTCTATCATTTTTTCGATAAATCCCTAATTTAGGGATATATATCAGTTTTTTATAACCATCGATATCAATAGATTGCAAATTTTGCGTAGTAAATTGCTTTCTGTACTGATTATCCTTTGAACTAATCTCTTCACCATTAATGTAAAAGCGATCATTATATATAGAGAGAGTATTTAGCTCTTTAATTTTATCTCCATATTGTTGACCAAGGTGTAGCATATGGTCATCAAATTTCTCATATTCATAAGATCCAGGCATGCTTTTAAATACGATATAACGTGTCACATCGTCTAGTTCGACCCAATCATTTCTTTCATCTGGTTTCATCGTTTCCAAACGCTCGACCAAATTAACATCATCTCGAATCTTGCCTCGCCCATCAGATAAACCGAGTTTATTAATCAATTGATGAAAACGTGTTGTTTGGCTTTCAAGTGCTATTTCTTTGGGATTCACAACCCAAGTCATGGTAAACACAGCAACCATCACAATACCGGAAATCAAGCGATATTGACGAATTTTCGGCAGCATCAAAATGATACAAGAAACAGAAATAGCGATAGCTAATGCAACAAGGTAGATACGTTGCTCTGTCCAAGCATAAGCACTTACACGGCGTTCAATTGCCAACCATAACAGGATGATAGGAACAACAGAAAGATATGGATAAAACTTGAAGAAGGCTTCCCAACGAGCATTGACACAAATTGAACGCAAGGCATAAATACCAAACCCAGCAATTAAGTAAGGCAACGCAATATTGGCTACCATACCTTTTGGTAAAGCACCAACCAATGCAATTTTAACAACATACGCATAAAACAATATGGTAAAGATCATTAATGCCGGTGCTAATACAAAATTAACCAAAATTTCAAAAATGCGATTTAACGTCATTTCTGATTTAGCTTGGCGTTGTTGGAATACTAGAAAGAATAATGGTGGGAAAAATACTCCTAGTGAGGTATAAAGATGGCGTTGAAATTCTCGACTAAAATCGATATTAAACAATGCACTAATTGATTCCAAAATAGCTGCAACTAAACCAAATACTAACCCCCATGCGACGACAGCCAAAGCAATATAAAACAGGTTATTAAAATTACGATAAGTAAAGGCTTGATTGTTTTTTACAAATGGAAATCCACATAGCACAAATAATCCAATAATTTGAGCTCCCCAGAATTTCGGACTGGTGACATAAAAATCAACATCATCGTTAACAAGCCAAATAAAGATAACGGTAGCAAGCGGCACAACCCATGAAAAACGATACCATGCATAAGGGCGGGAAATATACACAAAAGCAAATAGCATTGCTTCAAATAGCCAGTAAGCCATGTGATTTTCTTTCGCATCAATACTCATATCCGTAAACCAGATACCGATAGCAAAAGCCGTAATCATAAAGATTTCAATCGGATGACTTAATATTGCTGATCTAATTTGTGTTTTAGTTTGACTAAAAAAAGCCGAAAGAGACATAATTTTTTCCTTTTTGACGTAAAAAGTAATAACTAACACTTAATAATCCATACTAAAACAGTATGGAATTTACGGACACTTTAACGAACTTTTATGGATAAATCCACTAAAATTAAATAGATATTGGATAAAAAGAGACAAAATCTCACCGCACTTTATTGAAAAACAAGATGCAGATCAAAGTGCGGTCATTTTTCCAAGACAAATTTCTAAATTTGCTTTATTATATTGCCACTCTAGGTTCGCCTAA
>CABSXY010000244.1 GCA_902481695.1 uncultured Haemophilus sp.
AAGCAAATTCAAAAAATGAATAGCTTAGAGATTGAAGATCCCGAAGTTAACAGATTGAGAACGCTCTTTATCCAAAACAGACTAAATACTGAAAAAGCTGCTGAGAATGATGTATATGTAAAAAAACCAAGCGAAAAGTCGATGGAAATAAATCAAAAAATAAAACGTGATAAAACGGAATACCACCAATTATTTGATACTTTGAAGAAAAAATATCCAGCTTAAATAAATACAAGCGGTCAAAAAAGAATAAAATTTTACAAACTCCTATGCTAAATTGCCATTTGCTTACGCTAAAGATGGTATTTCTTATACCTTCTCTATTGTACCAAATGCATTAGGTAAAGATTACGAAGCACAAAAACACAATAGAATGATCTAAAAATCCTCCACAAATTCCTTGTGGAGGTTTTATTTTGGGTTAACAGAACCCTATCCGTCTTGTCGTTGCAGAAAACGCTGGTTTCACTTCACATTCGCCTTGCAGTGCAATTAACCAATCTTGCACCTTTTGAAAAGGAGAAAATTGGTGACGACGAGCTACCGCAGCAAAATCTCCGGGCGTCAGCAAATTAAGCGATTCAATCTGACCTAAATCTTCTTCCGATAACAACGGCAACCCTAAAATTTCCGCTTGTTGTTTAGCAAAATCTAAGCGTTGTGGCAACGTTAAATAATCAAACTTCAATTTCAAATCAAAGCGACGTAATGCCGCAGGATCGAGTACTTCAATTAAGTTTGTTGAAACCACCATCAATCCCTCAAAGCGTTCAATTTGTGTCAGCATTTCATTCACTTGAGAACGTTCCCAGCTTCGGTTTGCGCCTTCTCGAGAAAATAAGAAAGTATCCACTTCATCTAGCACCAATAATGCATTATCGGCTTTCGCTTGCTCAAAAGCTTGTGCGATATTCCGTTCTGTCCCGCCTACATAAGGATTAAGCAGATCAGAGCCTTTGCAAAGTAACAACGGCATATCCAACTCTTCAGCAAGCCACGCAGCCCAAGCAGTTTTCCCTGTTCCTGGCGGACCATAGCAGCAAATCCGTCCTTTTTTCGACCGTTTTAACCCTTCACTAATACGGTGAATATTGTCGTTACAAGCCACATAATCCAAGTTATAGTCGGCTTTGCCTAAAACAAGCGGTTCAATTTTCGGTTTATTTTGCGATTTTAACGTTTGATTAAACATCATGAGCAAGGTTTCAGCAAAATCTGAGGTATTTAGTTCCTTAGCCACTCTAATCGTGCGACTTAAAATCGCCGGCGTTAATGACCGCACTTTAGCAAAATGCTGCACATAAGCTGGACTTAATTTTCCCTCGGCTAGCTGTGTAATGAGTGCTGACTTATTTTTCAACGGCAAATCTGGCATTTCTAAAATAAGATCAAAGCGGCGTAAAAAAGCAGGATCTATGCCAGAAACCGAATTTGATAACCAAATCATCGGCACATTATTGTTTTCCAATAACTGATTCATGCAAGCTTTAGTCTGCTTTGCTACTGATTGCTCAAATAAACTACCACGAAAAACATCTTCTATTTCATCAAAAATCAATAACGAAGATTGCCCTTCTAACACCTTTTGTGCAAAACGACATTTATTCAAACGATCTTCAGCGCTAATTACATCCCCATCTCCATCCATATAGGTAATGTTATGCACAGAAACACTCAATGCTTTAGCCAATAAAGTGGCCAATTCCGTTTTGCCTGTACCTGGCGCACCATAAATTAAAATATTTACGCCTTTTCTATGAATAGCAAATGAGGACCGAAGATAATCCAGCATTATTGCTTTCATCTCTCCTAGATAAGCAAAGTCATCTAAATTTAAACTAGTATCAATCGCAGGCTGAGTGCACGATTTTAATAGTGTTTGTTCATTTAATGGTTCTGAAATAAACTCATCAAAATCCAACATTTTGCCCCAATCCAAATATTCATGGATTCTATCTGGATTATAGTTTCGAGCGAGCAAGCCATAGCCTAATAGTTTTCCTTTATCTTTTAAGGTAGAAATAATGTCCGATTTAGGTAAATCAAATAAATTTGATAATACCTCACCTAGCTCTGCCAAATTAGATTTTGGTAATGCGCCACTCAATTCTTTCAATGCTTGATCTAAACGGAACTGAATAGCTAAGCGAAAAGCCGCCTGCTCAGCTGTATT
>CABSXY010000245.1 GCA_902481695.1 uncultured Haemophilus sp.
CCATAAATAAATGGTGCTAAAATTGGCGCTGAGTTTTGTGAATTAGCAATCCATTGACCGAAATGATTAATTCCTGTTTGAACTAAAGGCCAGAATAATGATAGGAAGATCGCCACTAATACAGAACGATAAATGACAACGAAAGGAACGAAACGTTTACCATTAAAGAACGTCAATACTTCAGGTAATTTACGGAAATTGTAGTAACAGTTAAAAGTTGTTGCACCCACAAAACCCGCGATAATACCAACGAACACGCCCATATTTAACGCAGGTTGCCCAAGCACATTCACAAAGTAATTCGCCACAGGAATTTCACCGGCCAATATGGTACTTACGTGAGCATTTGGATCCGCTAGCATTTCAAGCTTCACACCGAAAAAGTTACCGGTAATTAAGTTAATTAAAATGAAAGCAAGGCCAGCTGCAAATGCCCCGCCCGCACGCTCATTTGCCCAGCTACCACCAATCGCTAAAGCAAATAATAAATGAAGGTTACCAATAATCCCCCAACCAATTTGGGCGATAATGTTTCCGACAAGCGCTAGCCATTTCGCATCGCTAATCAAAGGCAGTGAGTTACCAATACTCACCATTAAACCCGCGGCTGGCATCACAGCAATCACAACCATTAGGCACTTACCGAATTTTTGCCAAAATTCAAAACTGAGCATTTTTTTCATATTGATTCTCCTACAAGATGAGAGCTACTTCTACACCAAAATGGTCGGAAACAATCGGTTTATTTTTACCATTAAAAATAACCTGACTGGATAAAACCCTTTTTGCTTGGTTTAAAAAAATATAATCTAATCGCTTTTCTTCACTATGGCCTTTCCAACCGTCAATCGCTTTCTCCACAGTGATACCGCTATCCTTCTGCTCTGCCATTTCAAATGTATCGAATAAGCCTAAGGATTTAATCTGCTGGTAAGCTTGCTGATCGCTTATTGCATCAGTATTGAAATCACCCATCAGAATTTTAAGATTCGCACTTTGACTTCGCTCTACAATATAACGAACATTATCAAGTTGGTTTTCACCATCACAATTTGGCAAATTGATGTGGCAAGAATAGCATTCAATTAACTGGCCTTGATATTCTACCGTCAAGCCAATGATTTTACGCGAGAGAATCGAGTCAAGACGTTGATGTTGACTACAATAAAACGCATCTACATCATAAACAGGCAAACGCGTTAAAAATGCAATGCCTTCATCATATTTATCATAACCAATATGCGAATTGCTCCAAAAAAGCGAGTATTTCTGTGCAACGCGTTGATTGATTTTATTTAACAGAATGACACCATAGTTATCTTGCTTTAACGTTGGTGAAATAGCAGGAGACGACATCAATTGATTAACCTCTTGTAAGGCAATGATGTCATAACCCTTTTCCACAATAGTCTCAGCAAGAATCTCTATTTTTTCCGTTTGGTTAGCTTCTAACCAAGCGTGTACATTCAGGGTAAGTAGTTTCATTGCTTCCCCTTAGCCCTCACAATGCCAAATGTCTGCATTATATTGAGCGATCGTGCGGTCAGATGAGAAGAAGCCCGCTTTTGCGATATTGTGAACGACTTTCTCATTCCAACTATCTTGATCTTCATAATCAGCTAAAATTTGTTCTTTCGCGTCGACATAAGCATTAAAGTCGATTAACGTCATAAACCAGTCTTTATTTAATAACTCGTTATAAAGACGTTCTAAACGCGTTTTATTGCCTAATTTCACTACGGCAGGATTCAGAATAAAATCGACCGCTCTTTTAATATCTTTGTCGTGTCATCCAGGTTCGGATATCCGGCGGTGAAGAAGACGGATAGGATTCCATTCTTCTTTGTGTTGAATAAATTTGTGATACGGTTCATCTTTTGATTTCAGATTTATGAATTATGATTTTGAATTTCTTTTAAAAACTCCTTTAGCTTTTCTATGTCTTTCCGCCCCGGCTCGATCTCGAATCCGCTATTCAGATCGATCCCGGCAAGGAGGGGATGTCGGAAAGAGCGTATTGCCTCGACACTTTCCGGCCGGATACCTCCGCTTAACAGAAAAGGTGTCTCTCCCTGATAAGCTTCAAGTATGGACCAATCGAATTGCTTGCCGGAACCTCCATAACTGTTGCTTTTGGTATCGAAAAGGAAGTAATCGACACG
>CABSXY010000246.1 GCA_902481695.1 uncultured Haemophilus sp.
GTCGGTACAGGATTTGCCTGTGGCGGTTGGGCCCTCGCTTGGACCGTGTATATTTTCAATAAAGGGAAATATCACGCTCTTGTTCGCCCAGCATTGCTTGCAAGTTTATTCGGCTATTCCCTTGGTGGTTTATCTATCACCATTGATATGGGACGTTATTGGCATTTACCGTATTTCTACATCCCTGGCCAGTTCAACACGAATTCCGTTCTATTTGAAACGGCATTTTGTATGACGGTGTATATCATCGTAGTGACCCTAGAATTTGCCCCTGTATGGCTTGGTTTCTTCGGCTTGAAAAAATGGTTTAATAAACTGAATAAAATCATGTTTTTCATTATTGCCTTGGGTGCCTTGTTACCAATGATGCACCAATCCTCAATGGGTTCCTTGATGATTGTAGCTGGTCACAAAGTCCATCCGGTATGGCAAAGCTATGAAGCGCTACCAATTCTCTCCTTGCTGACAGCTTTCATTATGGGCTTCTCTATTGTGATTTTTGAGGGTTCTTTAGTTAAAGCGGGTCTTGCAGGAAAAACACCAGATGAACGTCATTTATTTACTCAATTGGCACGCGTTACCGCAGGATTAATTTTCTGTTTCTTAGCGGTGCGTTTTGGTGAGTTGATTTATCACGACAAACTGCAAATGGTTGTGGGTTTCGATAAATTAACTAAATTTGAAGCATGGATGTTCTGGATGGAAGTCTGGTTGATGGTATTACCATTACTAACCCTCTTCCTTGGGGAGAAAAAATCAGATTCCCGTTGGTTATTTATTTCGGCATTAAGCATGTTACTCGGTGCAGCATTATGGCGTATGAACTATTCGCTTATCATGTATAATCCGGGCAACGGCTATCAATATTTCCCATCTGCGGAAGAATTGCTTATTTCAATCGGCTTCGTTTCTATTGAAGTATGTGCCTATATTTTAATCATTCGTTTATTCCCTGTATTACCGGTATTTAAAGAAAAACATACCGAAGACTCAGAAAAAATTATTGCCGAAAAAGCGGCATTCAGCAAAAAAGTTAGCGGAGCAGAATAATGTCAGAAAAAAAACGTATCTCAATTGACCCAATTACCCGTATTGAGGGTCATTTACGTATTGATTGCGAAATTGAAAACGGTGTTGTCACCAATGCTTGGTCTTCTGGTACCATGTGGCGCGGTATGGAAAATATCGTAAAAGGTGCCGACCCACGTGATGCATGGATGATTATGCAACGTATCTGTGGCGTATGTACCACAGTACACGCGATTATCAGCGTACGTGCTGTAGAAGATGCGATTGGTGCTAAAGTACCAGTCAATGCACAGTACATTCGTAACATGATTCTTGCTGCACACAGCATTCACGACCATATCGTGCATTTCTATCAACTCTCCGCGATGGACTGGGTGGATATCACCGCTGCACTAAAAGCTGATCCTGAAAAAGCGGCAGATATGCTAAAAGGTGTCTCTACATGGTCATTAAACAGTGCTAACGAATTCCGCAACGTACAGAAAAAAATTCAAGCATTAGTGGACAGCGGACAACTTGGTATTTTCGCTAACGGTTATTTCGGTCATGCTGCAATGAAACTTCCACCAGAAGTAAACCTCATTGCCGTAGCGCACTATTTGCAAGCGCTTGAATGTCAACGTGATGCTAACCGTGTAGTCGCATTACTCGGTAGTAAAACACCACATATTCAAAACTTGGCGATTGGTGGTGTAGCAAACCCAATTAACTTAGATTCCCAAGCGGTACTAAACCAAGAACGTCTCATGTTCGTGAAAGCTTGTATCGATCGCCTAACTGACTTCATTAACCAAGTGTATAAAGTAGATGCAGCAGTATTTGCGGCTTACTACCCTGAATGGTTAAGCTTAGGCAAAACATCGGGCAACTACTTATCTGTACCAGAATACCCAATTGATGCAGATAACTCTAAATTCATGTTAAAAGGTGGTTATATCGAAAACGGCGATTTATCGACTTTCCGTCCAATTGATCAACAAAAAGATGAGTTCGTTGTAAAAGGCATTAAAGAAAGTGGTAAACACGCTTGGTACGAAGACGATGAGCCATTAGAACCTTGGGCGGGTTTAACTCGTCCGAAATACACAGGCTGGCAAGATGATGGTAAATACTCTTGGGTAAAA
>CABSXY010000247.1 GCA_902481695.1 uncultured Haemophilus sp.
GCTTGAGCTGAAATTGCCTCTTTTTGTAAGGTCAATCCGATGCGTTGTGTGGCGGTTTGAGCCTGATTAAGTTTAGCTAAGAACGCTAGACGAGCCTCTGTACGCTTATAACGTTTTGGTGAATGAATTTCGAGTACCTTCGCCCCACCAATTAATACTTTTGCATCGCCACTACGTAAAATTAATTTATCCCCAAAGGCCAAAAATAATGGCTGCTCTAAAATGACTTCCGCCAAAGTGCGGTCATTTTTCATTGCATTTTTGCTTTCAAGCAAGGTAAGCTTACCTGTTGTACGGCTTGCTGCATGATAAATGTGCACAGGCTGACTATCTTTCAAATTCACTTCAGGCGTAATTTCAATGGTAATACGAACAGTTGGATCAAGTGGTTCTGAGGCTAACAACCAATCGCCACGCTGCATTGGAATACGATCTAAATCGACATTTAAATTGAGCGCTAAGCGTTGACCAGCCAAGCCTTTTTCGCTCGGTGTATTCTGAGCATGAATATTTTTTACGCGAACCTTTTGTCCCGTAGAAAGGAAGAGTTCATCATCAATGGATACAGTACCCGCAAATGCTGTGCCCGTTACCACTGTCCCTGCCCCTTTCACGCTAAAGACTCGGTCGATGGCGTAACGGAATGGTTTATCTATTTCAGCTAATTCCGGTAAATTGGCTAAATAATCACGTAACGCATCAATGCCTAAGCCTGTTTGTGCCGATGTAATAAAATAATGAGATTCAGCTAAGAATGGATAATCCGTCTGAATTTGTGTTTTTAGTGCCTCAATTTGCTCATTTGTTGCTCGGTCAGCCTTGGTAATCACTACCATGATTTCAGTAAATTGAAGCTGACGCAAAATCGCTAAGTGTTCTTTAGTTTGTGCGGCAATCCCTTCATCGGCTGCAACAATAAGCATGGCATAATGCACACCACCAAGCCCGGCCAACATGTTGGCGAGAAACTTTTCATGGCCAGGTACATCAATAAACCCGAGCACTTTCTCTTTTAAAGGTAAATAGGCATAGCCTAAATCAATAGTCATGCCACGTTTTTTTTCTTCCGGCAAATGGGCGGTATTCGTACCTGTCAGTGCTTTTAAAAGGGCTGTTTTACCATGATCGACGTGCCCTGATGTAACTATGATCATAATTTTTCCACCGTATCTAATAGTGCCTTAAAGTCGGCCACGCTGCGTAAATCTAACCAAATTTTTCCTTTCTCAACACGACCGATTATTGGTTGTTCTAACGCTTTGAATACTGTTAAAAGTGCGGTCAATTTTGCCTCTGTTTTTTCGGCAATCGTCACCGCGAGAGAAGGAATCGTCGCCATCGGTTGAGAACCGCTACCAATCTGAGCAAAGCTTTCTTCAATCTCAACCTGGTAATCTTTTAAGCGGTTTGCTAAACAGGCTTTAAGTTGTTCGGCTTTTTCTTTTAATACATCCATTGATTGGGTGAGCAAATGTAAAGTTGGCAATGTCTCAGTGAGTTTTTCCGGTTGAAGATAAAGGCGTAATGTTGCCTCAAGCCCCGCTAAAATCACTTTATCGCAACGTAATACGCGCTTTAATGGGTGAGCTTGTAACTGAGCAATCCACTCTTTTTTACCGACGATAATACCGGCTTGTGTTCCACCCAATAATTTATCACCCGAGAATGACACCAAGTTTACGCCCTGTGCGACTTTTTCTTGCACCGTTGGCTCATTCGGTAAATCATATTGGCTTAGATCAATCAATGCCCCACTGCCAAGATCCGTAATCACTGGAATATCAAATTCTCGTCCAAGATCAACTAACTCTTGTTCTGAAACCGAAGCGGTAAATCCACTAATATGATAATTACTGCAATGTACTTTCATTAAGAAAGCGGTATTTTCATTGATAGCTTGACGATAATCTTTCAAATGTGTGCGGTTTGTTGTTCCCACTTCAACAAGTTTACAGCCTGCTTGAGCCATAATATCTGGAATGCGAAATGCTCCGCCAATTTCAATTAATTCCCCGCGGGAAATAATAACTTCTTTATCTTTTGCAAAGGTGGCCAACATCAAGAGCACAGCTGCAGCATTATTGTTAACGATACAAGCGGCTTCTGCGCCCGTA
>CABSXY010000248.1 GCA_902481695.1 uncultured Haemophilus sp.
CAATTATTTTGGCGAACATCGTCAAACACCTTGCCAAAACTGCGATATTTGTCTAGACCCACCAAAGAAATATGATGGCTTAATTGATGCGCAAAAAGTGATGTCGACGATTTATCGTGTGGGGCAGTGTTTCGGCGTGCAATATGTGATTGCGGTATTGCGGGGAATGCATAATCAGAAAATTGTGGAACGCCAGCATGATAAGTTAAGTGTTTATGGCATTGGCAAAGATAAAAGCAAAGAACATTGGCAATCTGTCATTCGTCAACTTATTCATCTTGGGTTTATTCAGCAAGTGATCGGTGAATTTAATAGTGCCACACTTCAGCTCACAGAAAGTGCACGTCCTGTTTTAAAAGGCGAAGTGCCGCTTGAATTGGCAATGCCGCGCATTTCATCCATTAATAAAATTGTGCATACATCCCATAAAAATACAGTGGCAAATTACGATAAAGATCTGTTTGCTCGCTTGCGTTTCCTACGGAAGCAGCTCGCGGATAAGGAAAATATCCCACCTTATATTGTTTTTAATGATGCGACGTTGCAGGAAATGGCGCAATATATGCCAACAAGCAATATTGAAATGTTACAAATTAATGGGGTGGGCGCGATCAAATTAGAGCGCTTTGGGCAGCCGTTTATGGCATTGATTCGAGAGCACAAAGCGATTTTAGAAAAAGCAGAAAAAGGATAAGTGCGGTCAAAAAAACAGAGAATTTTTCGACCGCACTTTTTTCTAGCTTGCGCTTACATCTTGTTCATCGCGTAATTGACGATCAAAGACTTGTGCGCAATCATCGGTACCTGAACCATACCAAGTAGTATCACGTAATGCCACTTCACCTTTACGGTATTTTTCCACTTCGCTTTTCTTCACCAAATAGCCCGTTACACGAATCAAATCGGTGTTTTTAAGGTAAGTGGTGATATAGCGGTAACCTTGAGCAAATGAACCATCGATAATATCAACTACGGCATCTAAATGATCCACATAGGTTTGGTCAAAGGCAAACAAATCTCCCGTACCTGATGGGAAGTATTTATGGAATGGCGCGGATTGTTTTAAATGAGCTAATAATGTTGGTTCTTCACCCACACGAATACGATGCGCAGGCGCATTACGTTTATCTTCTTCATGATTGCTTGCGCCTACTTGCGCATGTAATAAATAACGATTGCCCGTGCGTTCCGCATACACGCCTTCATGGTTATCTGTGACTTCTTTCAATTTATCCATAATCATGGTCGCAATTTCATCACCGCGTTGGCTTTTACCAAAGGTTTCATTTAAGCCTTCTTGTTGTAATAAATGATTCGCTGCATCTGCAAGTCCTACAATAGCAAACATTCCCGTAAAATTAGTGCGTTTTATAAAACCTTCTTTTTCGAGGAATGAGGTATTGAAGAAGTTGCTTTCTTCCACTACAAATTTATGGCGTTTATCCATAGTGGAGAGGGCACATTTTGCTACACGAGGTAAAAGTTCGTTGACCATTTCATCCACAGTTTTACAGGCGCGAGCGATAGTACCTAAGCGCAAGCGAGTGAGGGTATAAGCCCCGCCACATTCAGGCAATGCGTTATAGCAGCTTGCAATGCCATATTGTTCGCCTAAGTCAGAAATGTAGTAAGCATCATTGGCAAAAGAGGGTTTAGAAACCAATAAGCACGCTTTTGCCGCTAATTCTGCAAATTCACGACTTGTTTTGCTCTTATCGTAACGAATGGTCATATTAGGTGTTGGCGCTTCCAATTCAATCACCGCTTTTAAAATCAAACGCCCTGCTTTGGTGTCATAAGGGCCAATATTGGCATGACAGAATGAATCCGGCACGGTTTTATCCACATGATTTAAGAAACGTTTAATTTTGATGTAGTCTTGTTCCTCATCGGTAATAAACGGATCAAGTAGCACGTCTAAACGACCAATGTAAACTGGGAATGTGGTAATGGAGGGCACGTGGGAATATAAAATCAATAAGCCATCTAATGCTTCATCAAGATTCTTAGGGGCTGGCAATTCAAGGAATTCACAGCCTTTTTTAATATACACATTGTAATCCGGCAAAATATAACGTGGGCGATAAATTGCGTA
>CABSXY010000249.1 GCA_902481695.1 uncultured Haemophilus sp.
GCATTAGCAGCAGGTTCTGCACAAGCTTATAACTTCCACATTGACCAAACTGGTACTGATGTTGATTTTTACGGTTCTTTACGTGTTAAATGGGAAAGCACCTCTAACAAAACTAACTATGTAAATGGTGATGTAACTAAAGAACACATCAACCACGCAGTTGATAACAACGGCTCACGTTTTGGTTTCAAATTAAAACAAAGTCTAGGTGGTGATTTCTACGCTTTAGGCCGTGCTGAATGGCGTATGCGTGGTGAAGCACCTTCACAACATGATTTTGACCATGTTTATACTCATCAACTTTATGCTGGTTTTGGCCACAAACAATTCGGTGAATTAACTTACGGTAACATGGTAACCATTACAGATGAAGTAAGACAAACCGACTTAGCAAATACTTACAGCTTATCTGATGGCTTATTAGATGGTTCTGCACGTCGTGTAACTCAATATGTGTACAACGGTAACTATGGTGATAACAAAGTTAAATTTGGTGCATACTACGGTGGTTCAAGCAAACGTAGCATGAAAAACCTTGATTTAGCGAACAAACGTAAAAATGCTTGGGGTACAGGTCTTATCTTCAATCATGCAATTGATAGTATCCAAAATGTAACCGTAGCAGCTGGTTTTACTCGTGAAATTTCTGAAAATGCGAATAATACTGCATACTACCGCAATGCTTATGGATTAGGTTTAGCGTATAACTTCGTTCACACCACTTATGGTTTAGATTTAGAACGTCAAGTAACTAAAAACCAAGGTGACAAACGTACTAAAAATGAAGTGCGTGCGATTGTTCGTCAAGGTTTAAACGAAGATTGGAACGTATATGCAATGTATGCGTATAAAACAGATAAACAATTTGGTGATACAGACAGAACTCGTCAATTCATGGTAGGTACTGAATACTACGTATATAATCAAGGTTCTTTAAAAGTGAAACCATTCTTAGAATGGCAAGCGACTCGTACTAAATACGAAAACAGCACTGTAGATCGTAGCCGTGATTTCAAAACTGTTATCGGTTTACGTGCATACTGGTAATTTATCAGTTTAATCGTTATAAAACGAGCGGATAGTGAAAGCTATCCGCTTTTCTTTTTGGCTTGTAATTTTGATTTTCACCCCCATAATACTGCACAGGCAAAAAGTGCGGTAACAAAACGACATCTTTTTTGAACGTTTACAATTTATTCTCAAAATTGACCGCACTTTTTACTCAAAGAATAAATAGGAACAAATAATGAATTACACTCAAGACAATGACAAACTTTACCGTTACCTTTTCCAAAACCGTGCCGTGCGTGGTGAATGGGTACGATTAAACCAAACCTTTACTGATACATTGAATACCCACCATTATCCAAAAGCGGTACAAAACTTATTGGGTGAGATGATGGTAGCGACGAATTTGTTGACCGCCACATTAAAATTTAACGGTAATATTACGGTTCAAATTCAAGGTGATGGTCCATTAAAATTAGCCTTAGTTAATGGCAATGATCAGCAACAAATTCGTGCATTAGCCCGTGTGCAAGGTGAGATTCAAGATGGCATGAGCTTGCATGATATGATCGGCAAAGGTGTGTTAGTGATTACAATTGCACCAACCGAGGGCGAGCGTTATCAAGGCGTTATCGGTTTAGATAAACCAACCATTACGGAATGTTTAGAAGACTATTTTGTGCGTTCAGAACAATTACAAACCCAACTTATTATTCGTACAGGTGAATATGACGGCAAACCAGTTGCTGCAGGAATGTTGCTACAGATTATGCCGGATGGTCAAGGTACGCCAGAAGATTTTGAGCATTTAACGACCTTAGCAGCAACCGTCAAAGATGAGGAGTTATTTGGATTACCTGCAGAAGAATTGCTTTATCGTTTATACCACGAAGAAGTAGTGGAAGTTTTTGAACCTCAAGCCGTTTCTTTCTTCTGTGGTTGCTCACCGGAGCGTTCAGGCGCTGCATTATTACTGATTCCAGAAGCTGAAATTGATGAAATCTTAGAAGAGCATAAAGGCAGCATTGATATGCAGTGTGAATGTTGTGGCACGCATTACTTCTTCAATAAAGAAGC
>CABSXY010000250.1 GCA_902481695.1 uncultured Haemophilus sp.
ACGGTGTAAAAGTCCTTGATCCCGCCCATCTAACCGTTCGTTCTCACTCTGTTCATGCCTTAATGGGCGAAAACGGGGCGGGTAAATCTACATTATTAAAATGCCTCTTCGGAATTTATGCAAAAGACGAAGGTGAAATTTTATTCTTAGGCAAGCCTGTTAATTTTAAAACATCAAAAGAAGCCCTTGAAAATGGGATTTCAATGGTTCACCAAGAACTTAACTTGGTGCGTCAAACTAGTGTAATGGATAACTTATGGTTGGGTCGCTACCCACTTAAAGGTCCTTTTGTGGATCACGCCAAAATGTATCGTGATACCAAAGCGATTTTCGATGAATTGGACATTGATGTTGATCCAAGAGAAAAAGTGGCCAAACTTTCCGTTTCACAAATGCAGATGATCGAAATTGCGAAAGCGTTCTCTTATAACGCTAAAATCGTAATTATGGATGAGCCAACATCCTCACTTTCAGAAAAAGAAGTGGAGCATCTTTTCAAAATTATTCAAAAATTAAAAGATCGCGGTTGTGGCATTATCTATATTTCACACAAAATGGATGAAATCTTCAAAATTTGTGATGAAATCACCATTCTTCGTGATGGTAAATGGATCAATACCGTTCAAGTTAAAGGCACCACCATGGAAGAAATTGTTTCAATGATGGTTGGCCGTGAATTAACACAACGTTTCCCAGAAAAAACAAACGTACCAAAAGAAATCACGCTTGAAGTGGAACATTTAACTGCAGCGAATCAACCTTCAATTCAAGATGTTTCCTTTAATTTACGCAAAGGTGAAATTTTAGGTATTGCAGGTCTTGTTGGTGCAAAACGTACCGATATTGTGGAAGCGATTTTTGGTGTGCGTGAATTAAAAGAAGGGACGATTAAGCTCAATGGAAAAATCGTGAAAAATCATACCGCACTTGAGGCGATTAACCACGGTTTTGCTTTGGTGACTGAGGAACGTCGTTCAACCGGGATTTATTCAAACCTAAGTATTGAATTTAACTCTTTGATTTCAAATATGAAATCTTACCTCACCCCTTGGAAATTGCTCAGCAATAAAAAAATGGCAAGTGATACCCAGTGGGTGATTGATTCGATGCGGGTAAAAACGCCAGGTCATCGGACGCAAATAGGTTCGCTCTCCGGTGGTAATCAGCAAAAAGTGATTATTGGTCGCTGGCTGTTAACGCAACCAGAAATATTAATGCTCGATGAACCGACGCGCGGTATTGATGTCGGGGCGAAGTTTGAAATTTATCAGTTAATTGCCGAACTGGCGAAGAAAGGCAAGGGGATTATTATTATCTCCTCTGAAATGCCTGAGTTGTTAGGGATAACAGACCGTATTCTGGTCATGAGCAATGGTCTCGTTTCCGGAATTGTCGATACAAAAACAACAACGCAAAACGAAATTCTGCGTCTTGCGTCTTTGCACCTTTAAGATTAGGGGCTTCCCATGAGTGCGTTAAATAAGAAAATTTTTCTTACTTACCTGAAAGAGGGCGGTATTTACGTCGTTCTTTTAGTTTTGCTGGCGATTATTATTTTCCAGGACCCAACATTTTTAAGTCTGTTGAACTTAAGTAATATTCTCACCCAGTCATCGGTGCGTATTATTATCGCGCTTGGTGTGGCAGGGTTAATTGTCACCCAAGGGACTGACCTTTCCGCAGGTCGCCAGGTGGGGCTGGCGGCAGTAGTAGCAGCGACGTTATTGCAGTCCATGGATAACGCCAACAAAGTGTTCCCGGAAATGGCGACGATGCCGATTGCGCTGGTTATTCTGATTGTCTGTGCCATTGGTGCGGTGATCGGTTTGATCAACGGCTTGATTATCGCTTATCTCAACGTGACGCCGTTCATTACCACGCTCGGCACGATGATCATCGTCTATGGCATCAACTCGCTCTATTACGACTTTGTCGGGGCGTCGCCAATTTCCGGTTTTGACAGTGGTTTCTCCACTTTTGCCCAAGGCTTTATTGCGCTGGGGAGTTTCCGTCTCTCTTACATCACCTTCTATGCGTTGATTGCGGTGGTGTTTGTCTGGGTGTTATGGAACAAAACCCGCTT
>CABSXY010000251.1 GCA_902481695.1 uncultured Haemophilus sp.
ATTGCATTTGCTGATATTACTGATTTTATCGAATTATCTGGCTCTGGTGAATGCGTTAATATAAAAAGCCTTGATAAATTGGATGGTGGAGTTATTGAAAGTATAAAGAATGATAAATTTGGGATTTCACTTAAACTTTCAAACCGGAATAAGGCACTTGCTTTTTTGGCCAAGTATTTTGAAATGAATCCTATGGATAAACATCGTAAGGAATATGATAATAAGCGTTTAGAGTTAGAGCGTGTAAAACGTGATGATTCAAATGGACAGCAATCGAATGGAAGTGAAGGTCCTTCGGTTGTTTTTTATTTACCGGATAATGGTAGAGGCGATAATAATGGTGGTGTGAAAAATGATTAATGAAGCACCTAAAATTATTAGACCACAAGTAGGGCCACAAGAACTGTTTTTATCAACCCCAGCTGATATTGCTTTCTATGGAGGTGCTGCCGGTGGAGGGAAAACATATGCTTTGTTGTTAGAATCACTTAGACATACAAATAAAGGTGGATTTGGTGCAACTATATTTCGTAGAAATAGCAATCAGATAAAAAATGAAGGCGGTTTATGGGATACAGCAAAAGGGTTATATGTTCCGATTGGCGGCATACCTGTAGAAAATCCACAACCTAGATTTAGATTTAAATCTGGATCAAAAATATCTTTCGCTCACTTGCAACTTGAACGGGATAAATTTGCATATCAAGGTGCTCAGATTCCTTTGATTGGGTTTGATGAAATTACACATTTTACATCAGGCCAATTTTGGTACATGTTATCACGGAATCGTTCTACATGTGGAGTGAAACCATACATCCGTGGAACGACCAATCCTGATGCTGATAGTTGGGTAGCTCCGTTTATTCAATGGTATTGGGATGCCGATACTGGTTATCCAATCCCAGAGAGAAGCGGAGTGATTCGCTATTTTACTAGGTTGGGCGATGAAATCATTTGGGGGGATACACCGGAGGCTGTTATGGCTCATTCCCCTGAGATTATCAGAGAACAGGTCAAGAGTTTCACTTTTATTGCAAGTAAACTGACAGACAATAAAATTTTGATGGAAAAAGATCCAGGCTATTTGGGTAATCTTAGAGCTCTTGGAGCCGTAGAGCGCGAAAGGCTGGAGCATGGAAATTGGAAGATACGGCCGGCGGCTGGCCTGTATTTCAAACGTTCTTCTGTTCAGATTGTTGATGCTATACCGAGCAATGTCATTGCTTGGGTGCGATCATGGGATTTAGCTGCTACGATTCCGTCACCAATTAATCCTGATCCTGATGCAACGGCGGGGGTATTAATGGGTAAAACAGATAATGGGCTTTATATTGTGGCCGATGTAAAACGTGTTCAGTTAGCAGCTGCCGGAGTACGCAATATAACAAGGAATACAGGGGTTATTGACCGTGCCAAATTAGGTTTTGTATATATTACGGTGCCACAAGATCCAGGGCAAGCTGGCAAAGAACAAGCCGAAAGTTATATTAAGCATTTTACAGGATTTGCTGTTGATACTGTTCGGCCAAGCGGCAATAAGATTACACGTTCAGAGCCATTTTCAGCTCAATGGCAGGCTGGTAACGTATTGGTTCTTGCAGCTGACTGGAACGAAATGTATTTTTCGGAACTGGAAGCGTTTCCGGAGTCCGCACATGATGACATGGTTGATGCATCTAGCGATGCTTTTAATAAATTGCAGAGCATTAGTCCGTGGGGAGGTTTAACAAGCTAATGGTCAAAAACAATAGTAAAAAGAAGTCTGTTGATAGAACAGATGGATTTTTTAATACTTTTATTAGCCGAGGTGCGCGGCAATATACTAGAGATAATAGTTTCTTTTTGGAAGAACCTTTAACCTACCAATTTTTAGAAGGTATTTGGTCAAACAGGTTGGCTCAGAGAATATCGAGTTTGCCAGCAGAAGCTGCCTTGAAAAATGGTTATAAAATTGAGGGAGACAAAGATAACCTTATCATTCAATATCTTGATGAAAGGCTTGCTGAATCTATTTTGGCAGAAGCTTTAACATGGGCTCGTCACTTTGGCCGTAGTTG
>CABSXY010000252.1 GCA_902481695.1 uncultured Haemophilus sp.
GTAGAGTAAGGGATATTGTGAGTAATTTTTTCATGTTAAGTACCTTTTATATTTCTTGGGTTTCAGTTTTCAGTATCTTCTACAATTTGATGTTCAAGAGCTAACGAATCCATTCCTTTTTTAGGTGAAATAACAATATGATAAATGCGTTTTGCTCGACCACTTCCTGAGCTATGTCCAGTAAGTTTCGTTCTAATATATCCTGAATACTCGCAAATTTCTTTTCCTGCTTCACAAGTCATGCCCATTTTGGAAACCGCTTTTTTGATGCTATCAGCACGATTATCACCATCCAAATGAGCATAAATCAATTTGCTTAGCACTTCTTTTTCCGGCTCATTAGGAAATCTTTTCGTAATATATTCTTTAATTTCCCCTTGGGGTAAATTATCGTAATTAACGGTCATTCTGGGAAAACCTAAATCACAAGCTGTTAAAAGAAGAGATAACCCTAAAAGAATGATGCCTTTTTGCATATTAAAATACCTTTAATTGATAGTAACTCAAGGCATTATAGCAATAAAAATTTATTTTCTGATAATAAATCATTCTATTATTTTGGGTAATTACAGAGGAAAATTATCTTGTTCTAAATAATATGAAAAGAACATAAAGAATGAGATAGGTAGGGTGTGAAACGTTGCTTTATACACATTTTTAGCATAATTAGGCAGTTATTCTAACGCTATACTTTCTCTTTGATTGCTTTGAGATAGCGATATACGCTAGGTTCTGAGATTTTTAAATATTTAGCGACCATCGGAATGGCACCTTTGATATTGAAAATGCCTTTATCAAATAAGACTTGAACGGCAATTTCCCGCTGTCTTAAACTGAGAGGTTTATCGGAATGTAATAGAGTGAAATCAAGGTATTCACAAAGGATATCTTCGATAGAGTTTTCGAGTTTTTCTTTATTAATTATTTCAGCTTCTTCTACTTCAGCAAAGGCTGCATCAATACCTAAAATATTGACGAAGTTTCCAAGGTTTTCCAGCGAAATTAATTTGGTCATCACATCAACCAACTCAGAGGTATCATGATTAATACAAAGGATGCCTTCTAATTTATCCCCGTTTTTAATGAAATAAGTTGCACCTAGAATGACCTTTTCGGAATCTGCCACCGCTTTGTAGTTAAAGATAAAATCCTTATCTAAATACACTTTATCCTGCAACAAACTTGAAGCAAAAGAGCTAAGCGGAGAAGAAAGCGTTCGACCACTGACGTGGCTATTCGCAATGGCTTCCATATGAGCCTTATTCTTATCAAAAGAATGAAATACGACTTCGTATTTAGGGCCTAAAACACTTCCCAAAAAATGGGTTAGACCAATAAAATATTTCTTTTGTACATTGTTCATATCGAGTCAATCTCATTAATTACCATTTGCTTATTATGGCTATTTTATAGCCGCTTATTTTTTATAGCAAATACATTGTAAAAAACGACAGGTTATCTGTGGTGTTTTGTTTTAAGTGAGTCTTATAATGCTTTTTCTGAGAAATCAGTAGAAGGAGTTACTAAAGCAGCGAGTAAAGCCAAAGAGTTAATGAGTCAAGGGATTTATTATTCTTATAATCCTACACAGGCTAAAGTAGTTCAAACAGCTGTTCAGGGAATTGAGCGTGGTTTGAAACCTATAACTCAAATGACTACTAATCAATATGTTAAGCAAGCTGCAATTGGTACTGGTGTTAGTGTAGCTGCACAATATTCAGTAAACGGAGAAATGAACTATAATGATGCAATAAAAGCAGGCTTTATGGCGCCTTATACGTTAAATGCTCCGATTGGTATGGCTGTGTTAATTGGTTCTATTGATACAACTTTATCAGCAATGGCTGATGGTAAGTCATCAATTGAATGAGCAGATAAAGTACGGGGAAAGTACGCTGAGTAGCTATGGTGCTGAAAAATTAACCCCTGTTATTGCAAAACCATTTTCTCCTATTATTGGTTCTTTTGCTGGAGAGTTAATTAATCAATGGAACAAGAAATTAGAAAAAGAAGGTGAGAAGTGAAGATATTCATTAACTTTGTGAAAAAAGCATT
>CABSXY010000253.1 GCA_902481695.1 uncultured Haemophilus sp.
ACTACATATTATTAATAATGTCATTTACATTATTAATAATCTCAGTTGAATATGAATCCAAGAACATACTATATAAGAAATAAATTAATGCAAAAGCAAATAATGTTCCCCATGCAACACGGTTTAATGACAACGGTTTCTTTACCGTATAATCACTTTTGTAAAGATGCGTTTGCTGGTTTCTCTGATAATCATACCCACGTAATGGTCTCAGTGTTTTTTGTAATTTAATTAAAATATTTTGAATATTTTCTTGCCCATGTGGACTAAGGGCATACTGCCCTTTAAAGCCAAGAGCCAAACAAATGTACATAAATTCTAACAACTCATGATATTTTTCAGGTTCAAGCATCGTTCTTGATAAGATCGAGTAAAACTTTTCTCCACCCCATGTTTCATTATGAAAATGAGCAAGTAAAGAACGCTGTCCCCAAACTGAAGAGCTTCCCCAAGGCGTTGCCATCACCATTTCATCAATAAATGTACACACACAGTATCGGAATGAAAGCTGGAATGCACTGTCATAGTTCAATTCTTTTACTTTTTCACTCAATGCCATGATTTCATTTTGCATTCTAGTATATAAACTTCCGATATCCTCTACGGACGATAATTTTCTTAGTCTAAGAGCTGTCGCTAATAGTGGGTTTGCCAATTCAACTAAGGCATTGTAGGAGTGCGTTTGTAATTGAAAGTCATAGTCAATATCAAAATCAACATTTCCAACTTGCTCATAAAGAAGATCAGTTTTTTCATTAATTACTGGCACATTATTTGTAATGAAAACTCGATCTGAAGGCATATCAATTGATGAATTATATGTATTCAACAACTCTCTATTATTCATTATGCTAAATCTCCACGAATAGCCCAAAATTCAATCTCTAATCCTGGATAATTTCCTGTAATATGGAAACCAAATCCAGATGAAGTCAGCAAATTCTCCCAATATGGTGATGTTTTATCTAATTGGAAATACATAAAACCAGAATGGTAAGGTAAATATCGAGGAGCTACAGGTAGAGCACTCACAGGAACACCTGGCAATTGTAAATGAACAAGTTGATTGATTTTCTCGATACTTGATATCTTGGTTTGTTGAATAAACTGATTTTTTAATAATTCTGGTTGTAAATGTGCTTTTACAGCAATGATAAATTCAGCTGTAGAATAAAGTGACGTATCGTTAACCTGAGCTGTATAAATTCCATATTGACGAGCAACTATTGGTAATGGTACGACTTTCGTATTTGTCACTATACTTAAATAGGACTTGATATCATTAAATAATGGATCTAAAGAAGTCGCTGGATTTTCATGAAGATAATCATAAAAAGTTTCTGAAAATCGTTCTTTTAAAACAAAAGTAGTCAGCTCACTACGTAATGAAGCAAGTAATTCATAAACAGATAAAGGATGTACTTTACCTAATTTCACAATGCTTTTTATTAACGGTGAAACCCTATTAAGACTTAAAAGCATAAGGAAATCATTAACATCAGCCACTCCAGATTGTTCAGGACGCCCTATTCTACTCACAATATTTTGTGCTCGTAATGAAACTAAATCAGATAACTCTGCTAATTTTTTCATGAAGACTGGCATTGCATTAATATGCAATGACATAGGATAAAATGCTTCATCTAATATAACTTGATGATCTAATGTAATATCCTTAATCTTTGCAATAGGTAAAGAAACATAATTACTCAAATCATCTAATGAAGATTTTAGGAAATATTGATTTTTCAACAACTCAAGCTGAGTATAATTTCCACTTTCACTATGAGAGTCTTTCACTTCAGTAAAAACAATTTCACTTCGAAAATCCATTGACTCTGAACGATTTGATGAATATTTAATTTCACCTTCTCCATTTGTAATAATCGGCAAACAAAGATAAATTGTTTCGCCAACAAAATTACTACTTACGCTAATTGGAGAAGGCAAACTATCTGTTAGAGGTAAATAAAAAAGTGTTCCATCGGGCATTCCACCTTTACATTCAGTGATACCAAACTTTCCAAAAGAAAGCTGCTGTTGAT
>CABSXY010000254.1 GCA_902481695.1 uncultured Haemophilus sp.
CCTCCATATGTTAATGACGATGTAATCAATGAAGTTGTAGATTCTTTACGTTCAGGCTGGATTACCACAGGACCTAAAGTTAAAGCCTTAGAAGAAGAAATTAAACAATTCTCAGGGGCCAAAGAAGTGCTTTGTGTAAACTCTTGGACTTCAGCAGCGATTATGATGCTTCGCTGGTTCGGCGTAAAAGAAGGCGATGAGGTAATTGTGCCTGCTTATACTTATAGTGCAACAGCTTTAGCGGTATTGCATGCAGGAGCTAAACCAGTAATGGTAGATACTTCAGAAGATTTTAATATTTCTTTGGATGCGATTAAAAAAGCAATTACACCAAGAACGAAAGCTATTATGCCTGTTGATATTGCTGGGTTCCCTTGCGATTATGACGAAATTATGGATTTGGTAAAATCTTCAGAAATTCGACCGCTCTTTAAGGCTGAAAGCGAGAATCAAGAAAAACTTGGCCGTATTTTAGTATTGAATGATGCAGCACACTCTTTAGGTGCTTGGTACAAAAAGGGCATGAGAACAGGAAGTGAAACCGACATTGCTATTTTCTCATTGCATGCCGTAAAAAATGTTACAACAGCTGAAGGTGGTGCAATTTGTATTAACTTACCAGCACCTTTTGATAATGCTAAACTCTATGGAGAGCTTCGCCAAATGGCATTAAACTGTCAAACTAAAGATGCTTTCTCTAAGAGTAAAGCCGGTGGTTGGCGATACGATATTACTGGCCTAGGTATGAAAATTAATATGGCAGATGTGAATGCGGCGATCGGCTTAGCACAAATTCGTATTTACGAAGATTTATTGAAAGAACGTAAACGTGTTTTTGATACTTATGGTGAAGCATTTAAACAATATGATTGGGCAATTTTGCCACCATCAAAACAAGGTGAAAAAGAGACTTCATATCATTTATATGCTTTACGTATTAAAGATTTTACTGAAGCGCAACGAGATGCGATGATTGATGAAATAGCTAAGAGTGAAGTGGCTGTAAATGTTCACTTTATCCCAATGCCAATGCTTACTTTATTTAAGAACTTAGGGTATAAAATTGAAGATTACCCGCAAGCATATAATAACTATAAGTGTGAGATTTCTCTTCCTATCTATCCTCAATTAACAGATGAGCAGGTGAAATTTGTAATTGATACTGTTGTTAATGCCTATAATAAGGTTAAGTAAAAGTGATTCGTTTTTTTGATTTTATTTTAAGTTTAGTTGGGCTAGTTGTTCTAGCCCCTATTTTCATTGTATTAGCCATTTGGATTAAGATTGATTCAAAAGGTTCTGTCTTTTATAAGCAAGTTCGAGTTGGACAGAATGGTATCGATTTTGGTCTGTTTAAGTTTCGCTCGATGGTAGTTGATGCTGATAAAAAAGGGTTAATCACTGTAGGTGGTCGAGATCCTAGAATTACCCGTTCAGGTTATTTTATTCGTAAGTATAAACTTGATGAGTTACCACAGCTGATTAATGTACTAGTTGGAGATATGAGCTTGGTTGGTCCGCGTCCAGAGGTCAGAAAATATGTTGACTTGTATACTTATGAGCAACAAAAAGAACTTTCTGTAAAACCAGGTATTACAGATTATGCTTCAATTGAATATATGGATGAAAATGAGATTTTGGGGAAATCAAGCGATCCTGAGAAAACATATATTGAAGAGATCATGCCTGAGAAGATTAAATATAATATGAAGTACATTCAGAATAAAAATGTATCAGAATACTTTAAAATAATCTTTCTAACATTGTTGAAAATTGTTAGGTAGATTATTTAAGCAATTTTACTAACTTAAGGATATTTGTATGATTTATTCTCTAGTATTTGGAATGTCGAGAACTAAAAAGAGAGTAATTAGTCTTTTTATTGATGTTGTCTTATTAATATCTGCATTTTTTCTAGCTTACTGGACTCGATTAGGTGGAATAGTTGCATTTGATGATACTGAAATTTGGACAACTCTATTATGCACAATTGCGATAACTCTTTTTACGTTTATTAAATTAGGGCTTTATCGTGCAGTCTT
>CABSXY010000255.1 GCA_902481695.1 uncultured Haemophilus sp.
AAACTTTCGACATTTTTCAGTTCAATTTCCATATCCATCGTTGCCACTTGTTTTTTGGTGTCTGCACGGCTTGAAACCCCTAACACGCTGACTTTTTCATTCGCTAGCACAGTCGTAATGTCACGTAATAAACCATTACGATCACTCGCCACGATTCGGATATTAATATGGAAACCTGCCGCGTAATTATCCCCCCAAAGGGCTTCTACCACGCGTTCAGGATGGGCAGCTTGCAATTCAATGAACTGCTCACAATCGCAACGATGAATTGAAATACCCCGTCCCATCGTAATATAGCCTGCAATGGCATCACCTGGAATAGGCTGACAACAACGTGCCATATGGTGCATTAAATTACCGACGCCTTCAACAATGACATAACCTTTATTCTGTTGTTGTTCGGCTTTCTGCTGGGCCTTTTGCTGTGCAGTATTTGCACTTTTACTCGCCACATGACGGAGAATTTCTTGATCTGCTTCTTCAGCCGTCACTTTGATCAATCGGCTTTGCAAGAAATTCATCAACTGATTTAAGCGAATATCTCCGCTACCAATGCCCGCGTATAAATCTTCGAGATTTCTTAAGTTATAACGAGGCAAGGCAAGCTGCTCAACCTGTTTCAAACTGATATTCAAACGCGCAAGTTCATTATCTAACTGCTCTTTACCAGCTGGAACGTTTTTATCACGATCTTGTTTCTTAAACCACGCTTGGATTTTTGCACGCGCTTTTGACGTATGGGTAAAGCCTAAGTTAGGATTGACCCAATCTCGGCTTGGATTTGGATTTTTCTGCGTGATGATATCCACTTGCTCACCCATTTGCAGGTGGTAAGTGAATGGCACGATACGTCCCCCGACTTTCGCCCCAATACAACGGTGCCCAATTTCACTATGAATCGCATAAGCAAAATCGAGAGGTGTTGATCCCGCAGGTAAATCAACCACTTCACCTTTCGGGGTAAACACATATACGCGATCATCAAATACTTGGCTACGCAATTCGGCCATCACTTCGCCAGAATCCGTAATATCATCTTGCCATGCAAGTAATTTACGCAACCAAGTGATTTTTTCTTCGTAAGCGGAAAGGCTACCTGTCGTGCCCTCTTTGTATTTCCAGTGCGCCGCTACACCAAGCTCCGCATCATCATGCATTTGCTGAGTACGAATTTGCACTTCAATTGGCTTACCACCTTTGCCTAACACCACAGTATGAATGGATTGATAACCATTTGGTTTCGGGTTGGCGACATAATCATCAAATTCTTTTGGCAAGTGTTTAAAATGCGTGTGGACGATACCGAGCGCCGTATAACAATCTTGCAATTTCTGTACGATCACTCTAACCGCTCTGACATCATATAAGCCACTGAACTCCAAATGTTTCTTTTGCATTTTTCGCCAAATGCTATAAATATGTTTTGGACGACCGTAAACTTCAACCTGTTCGATATTTTCTTTTAAATAACCGGTTAACTCTGTGACGAAATCCGCAATATACTGCTCACGATCTAAGCGACGCTCATGTAATAATTTGGCAATATTTCGATATTGTTCTGGATGCAAATAGCGAAAGCAGTAATCTTCAAGCTCCCATTTCAATTGACCGATACCTAAACGGTTCGCCAATGGGGCATAAATATTGGAACATTCTTTGGCTGCCAATACTTTTTCTTCTTCGCAAAAGTGATTTTCCGCATTACGAAGAAACGTAATACGTTCAGCAAGTTTGATGATCACGCAACGGAAATCATCCACCATTGCAAGAAGCATACGGCGCACGTTATCTACTTGAGAAGCATTAGCAGAATGGCTGGCGTTGAGCTGACGGATATTATCCATCTCTTCAACACCTTTAAGAAGTTTGGTGATTTTAGGACCAAAATGTTCCTGAATCTGATCCCAATCGACAATTTGGTTCGCCACTAAGGGGAATAACATGGCAGTGAGTAAGCTTTCGATGTCCATATACATTTCATGCCGAATTTGCACCATTTGCACACCGGATTGCAATGTGA
>CABSXY010000256.1 GCA_902481695.1 uncultured Haemophilus sp.
AGCCGCATTTCTCGCTTCGGCTTGTTGGAAATGTCGCGTCAGCGTTTAAGTCCATCATTAGGTGAGTCTTCTCACCATGTTTGCCCACGCTGTCAAGGTACGGGTAAAGTGCGCGATAACGAAAGCTTATCGCTTTCAATCTTACGTTTAATTGAAGAAGAAGCGTTAAAAGAAAATACCAAACAAGTACACACTATCGTGCCGGTACAAATTGCGTCTTACTTACTTAACGAAAAACGTAAAGCAGTAAGCAGCATCGAAAAACGACATGATGTAGAGATTATCGTGGTGCCAAATGAAGCGATGGAAACCCCGCACTTCAGCGTATTCCGCGTACGTGAAGGTGAAGAGCTGAACGAATTAAGCTACAACTTAGCAAAATTCCATGAAGCACAAGACGATGCATTCGTACCAGAAGAATCCCTTGTTTCACGTAATATTGAAACAGCTGCCGTGACATCTGAACAAGTGATGGAAAGTGCTGCGGTATCACTATCGATCCCAACGGCAGCGCCAGCACCAGTTGAGCGTAAATCGGAAGGTCCTTCACTGTTTGCGAAAATTGTTGCAGCAATTAAAGGTTTATTTGCTTCTGAGCCAAAAGAAGAAGAGAAAAACCAAACCAATCGTAATAATCGTAACGGCAATCGTAATAATCGTCGCAATCAAGAACGTCGTAATACTCGTCGTCCTCGCAACGAAAATAGTGACAATGCGAAAAATACAGACGAAGAAAATGCACGTCCAACTCGCGAGCGTGTAAATAATCGTCGCAATCGTCGTAACGCGAATGAAGAAGTGACATCTGAAAGTGCGGTTAATTTTGCCAATGTTTCTGATGATAATCGTCAAGAAGAAAAAGCAGAGAAACCGGTAGCAGAACGTCGTCAACGTCGTGATTTACGTAAACGCGTTCGTGTTGATGACAGTGCAAATAATGCAAATGAGAATGTGATTGAGGCCGTTGAAGTTCCTGCGATTGAAAATGAAGTGGTTGAAAACAACATTGTTGATAATACAGAAGATAAACCACGTCAAGAACGTCAGCGCCGTACACCTCGTCATTTACGTGCATCGAATAATCAACGCCGTCGTCGTAATGAAGTGAAATCCCCAATGCCATTATTTGCTGCGGTGGCTTCACCAGAATTAGCAAGCGGTAAAGTATGCATTGATTATTCTGCTGTGAATGCACCGAAAGAAAATAATTTCTTATCGGTGGATGAGTTGCTTGAGCAAGAAAAAACGAAAAAAGGTGTGATTACGCCAGCAACAGGCATTGTTGTGGAAGAGAAATCTGTTGAAGCACAACCTGCGTTAGATTTCATTACTCAACCAGCAAATGAAGCGGTTCAACAGAAAGTGCAAGAATCATTAGAACGTTTGCATCATAAATCAGAACCTGTTGCTCAAGTCGCAACAGCAGAAGTTGAACCACAAGAAAAAGCAAAATTTGTAAGTTCTTATGTGTTCACAGGTCGTGCTGGTACGATTTCAGCCGTGCCACATACAAAAGCGGCCATGACATTAGCGAAAGCACCTGATGATGAGTCTAAACCATTCCCAATTGTAGAATGGACGGAGTCTCGTTATTACTTTAATGGTAAAGGCGCGGCAGGCCATCATAGTGCAATTAGCCATATTTATTCTGAACCGACACAAGCGAAAGCAGAGTAATATCTTAATCATAAAGACGGAGCCAGTAGGTTCCGTTTTTTATTTTGTGTATTTTTAAAACATTGTGATTTAAAAGTAGTCAGTCAGATAATTTTTTTATTTTCTTGCTTGACGGGGTGGGGGAAAAAACGTATTATTCACCTCGCTTAAATCACGGAGGAATGGTCGAGTGGTTGAAGGCACCGGTCTTGAAAACCGGCGAGGGTTTACGCCCTCCGTGAGTTCGAATCTCACTTCCTCCGCCATCAAATTCAAAAAAATCCCTAAGTCGAAAGATTTAGGGATTTTTGCTTTTCAGTCTATTAAAAATATCTTATTTTTTGACCGCACTTTCTT
>CABSXY010000257.1 GCA_902481695.1 uncultured Haemophilus sp.
CCGAATTTAGCAATCAACCAAAATCGTAATGTTATTGAAAACTATGCAGCAAAAATTTCAGGATAATACTGAAATTCTTGTGCACCACCTTTATTTGAAGTACCGTAAGCTTGGGCAGACTCAACAAGTTTTTCTGCCTCTGTTTGCGGTATCTTCAAAACTATTTGATCACAACCATCACCACCAAAATTCATATACGGATGGCAAAATTTAGTTGTAATCTCGATTTCATTACTCATAAATGAAATACCAATAAATAAAAAATTGTTAGAGCAAGGCTACAACCAATAAAACTTGCCCCTACCATTTCTATAAATTCACGCATTATTTCAATTCTTCTATGATTGAACTTTCATCAAAATTGTAAGTGATACCTTTACGGCCATTTTCCATAGCCCATTCACGTGGATAAACAAGCACCATTACCGTTTTATCCTTTAAGCGATTAATCGTATTTCTTAACGCATCATTCATAGAGCGATCATCAATCTTAATTTCTTGAATTGATGTGTTATAGCCGCCATAGCCATCAGGTTCTTGTAATTGAACCCCCATGTTATGACGATCTTTTACTTCTCCAGTTTCTCGATTAGTGAAAGATGAAGATTTATAACCTTTTAAAATACCTACAATATAAAATCCGGTACGCATAATTGATTTCTCCTAATTAGTTATGTTATATAAATTTTCCATTAATATATGGTAAATAAATCCTGAAAAGTCATCAGAATGCTTTTCTAAAATTTCATCCCCTAATAATATTGAACAAAGAATTTTTAAAATTCTTTCGCTTTCCTTAAATAAAGATTTATTTATTTCATTATCACTCTCAATAAGACAACCAAGCCTTTCGTGATATAAATAAACTTCATTTTTAATCAAATCATATAAGTTGCTCATATCTCACCTATACAACTAAACGTAAACAATTTGGTATATTGCTTGGAAATTGATAAAAATCAGGGGCTTTAAATGGACGAACCATAATATTTTCACAAGCGATAACTCTAACAGCTTGGAATTTCTCAACATCGCAAGGATTAGCAATATCAATACCTATTTTTCTTAATCTTGCTCTATGAGTTTCATATTGACGAGATTTTAGGCCTAACTCTTTGCCACTAGCCCATAACATTGCGTAATATGCTGAAGTTGTTGCTTTTCTCAATGTATCAACAATCCCTTGAGAAACTAATTGTTCAGCAATGGTTTCTAAATCATATTGACTTACATTTAGCTTTTTATACATGTCAGTAAATTCCTTCTGTAAGTTTTCTAATACTGAAAAATCACTAATTCCCCAATAACATAAATTTTCACGCTGCAAATATCTTGATTTTAATTTTTGCTCAAAACGGACTACTCCATTTTCTCTGCAATACTCATAAACACTTCTGTAATATCTAAACTCTTTTGATTCTTCACCAAATTTACGCTTAATCTTGTCATAAGAATGAACTCGCATTTCTTCGTGTTTTATATAACAGCTTGGATAAATTAAATTGGCATTTCCTTTTTCACTAAGCCAATCTGTGGTGCAACCATTTGTATGAAGTCTGCCAATAGAATTTCTATAACGCATCTGTGATAAGGCTTTTAGAAATGTACGCTCATTACCCTTACCAACAGCTTTATTGGTAGTAATATCTAAACGTTTAATGGTTGCACCATCTGAAAACTTTTGAAGTTTTGTACCGTCCTCTCCTTGTCTATAAAAAATCTCGGTACAACGTGTGAATTGTGGTAATTTGAGAGAAAAAAGAATTGAATTAAAACAAGCTACACAACTATCAACCGCTTCAAACCCAATTAAATTCTCAACTCTCCCCCATCTGCTTGGATTCCCAGACATTCGAATAACTGAACCTGAAATCTTGATACTAACTTCATCACAAAAACTACCTTTATGATGATACTTACCTGTTTTAATGCCAGTTTGAAGTTCACCTGTTTCTAAATGAATTCCTATCATTCCAAAGTCAAAAATAGAGCAAAGAATAG